>DATMOV010000437.1:0-13182 GCA_035568055.1 Cytophagaceae bacterium | reverse complement strand
CGGGCGGCTTTTTTCTCACCGCTATGCACATAACCTCTTCCGCCCATTTTTTGGGAGCATAATATTTTCAGGTATTTTCTTGCCCCTACTATATCTTGTCCCTGGCAAAGCAGGAAAGGTATAATTAGTAACAGACAGGTAAAAGTTATTTTCATGGAGGCTTGGGCTTCAGGTAAAATACTTACAAAATCAGAATTTATAAATCAGGTAGAAAACCAAAGATCCCATTAAGCACCCTGCACTATTGGCTATTACATCATTGATCTCCGCGAACCGTCCGGGTATTAAACCCTGCAGCAGCTCAATGATAAGACTGAAGCCAAAGCTGAAGAGGAAAGAAAGTTTTGCAGCGTTGAAGCGAAGGAACAGAAAATCATATTGCTTGGTAAACCCTATAGTCATGAGCAATACCAATACACAAAATACAAAAAGGTGTGCAAAACGGTCGAAGCTCAGAAGATCCCATATAGACATATCTGGCATCGATTGTCCAGGTGTAAGGGTGAGAACAAGGATCAGTATGGCCCATGCTGTCGTAAATATATTATAGCGCAGGATCATGTGAGGAGGGAATATATGAGCTGGGCTTATATATTCCCGGCCGCTATATCTTTTATTGTTATTGTCCGATCAGTTTCTTATAATCATCAGCCGATAAGAGCTGATCAATTTCAGCCTTATCCTTCAGGCTGATTTTAATGACCCATCCTTTTCCATAAGGGTCGGTGTTAACAAGTTCAGGAGTTGCTTCCACCGCAGGGTTTAGTTCGAGCACTTTTCCGCTTACCGGCATAAAAAGATCAGAAACGGTTTTTACCGCTTCAACTGTTCCGAATACATCATGCTTTCCCACTTCGTCGCCCAGCCTGTTAATATCAAGGAAAACAATATCGCCAAGTTCTTTTTGAGCGAAGTCAGTGATGCCTATAATTGCGGTATCACCTTCAACTCTTATCCACTCATGTTCCTGAGTATATTTTAATTCTTTCGGAAAGTTCATAATATGTATTTTAAATGAATTGCAAAGTTAAACAACAAACCACAAATGACAAATCGCAAAAAACAAAGACAAAAAATAAAAAAGTGAAAGGCGAAAAGAGAACTTATTGGTTAATTATTTATAAACCCGTTAATGCCAATGTCAGCTATTAAGGGTATACGACAAATTGCAGAAAGGGGTGGCTTTCGCCTTTATTTTTCTTGTGGCCAACAAACGACCGTAATAGAAAATCAAATTATTTTTTAACCAGATCCTTCCTTCGTCAGGATGACACCAGGCATTATTCTGTATTGTAAAACGGAAGGATGGATGTCCGGCAAAAGAATCTGGCGAAGGGCGGAATCATTGTTGTTTGGTGAAAACCCCAACAACGGCGGTATGTCATCCTGACGAAGGAAGGATCTGAAATAAAATTTAAAACTCACATGCCTCCGGGTAAGCATGATAAGGAAAGTACTCTCTTCTTCATTTCGCTGGTTCGGATTGCAAATTCGGACTACCGGACCATATGAATGATGAGGCATTTTGTCCGGTATTAACGAGCTGGCTCCATCTTCAGAATATCTTCCGCGAATTTGAATGTTTCTTCTTTTACATGGAGTATATCTTTTGACCAGATATCTGAGGCGATAATATGTGTACCCGATTCAGGGAAATTTATTTTTCTTTTCAGGTTACCAGGTGTGCCAAGTTGAGCGAACATCTCCTGCATCCTTTTTACCGAAACGACTTTATCCTGCTCTTCTTCATTTTTATAATAATAGCCCATAAATACCGGCTGCTTTATTTTGCCGAATGTCTCCTGATTCATCGTTGCATTAATAAATGATTTCAAACTTATTATTGACTCGATTCTGTATTTCGGTGTCCAGTATTTTTCAAATCCCGTCGGACCAGAGAAGGTGTAATATTTCCCCCCAAGGATAATTCTTGCTATCTGTAAACCCCAGGGCTCTGTCAGCAGCCACGATTTTTCATCATAGAGATCTATATTTGGAGAATAAGTGATGATGGAATATACGTCAGGATTGCCCGACGCTATATATAATGATAAAGTTCCACCCGATGAGGTGGACATCAGTATTACTTTGTCTCCCAATTTTTTTCCGATTGCTACAGCCTTCTTGGCTGATTCCAATAGTTTCTCCGGAGTCAGATTCAACATTGGCTCTTTTTCAGACAGTCCATGCTCATAAAGACGGCAGAGATAAAGATTGCAGCCATATCTTTCCGCGAATGCTCTGTGTAAAGGAATGCCTTCTCCCTGGCTTGCCGAAAATCCATGTATGTAAACTATGCTATAAGGTGTTTTATTTTTTTGCGCCGAATCATGCCATACAATGCGAGCCTGGTTATCTTCTTTGATATTAAAAGTTTTTTCTTCCTCTTGCTTTATTTCTATTTCGAGATTATTCAGATTAATTTTTATTCCGGGAAGCGTAGTATTAATAACAGGTTTAGCTGGTGATGGGCCCAGTATATATATTATAACGAGTGCTGCAATAACCAGGCATGAGATTTTAAGGAACTTCATCATAGAAAAATTAAAGCGTTAAGATTAAAGCTAATAATTAAATTTTTGTTCTTCTGTAATTCAATATTGAATTTTTTGGTCTTTACAATTACTTAACATTAGGTCCCTTCCATTTAACAATTACCTAATCTTCATTTAATCACCACGTGATTAAAAATAAACTGCATGAAAAACTATTCCCCGATGGGAGTTGTATTCGAGGGCGGGCAATGGCACATGCACGAGATTCAGCATATAAAAGAATGTTTTTAAAGCCTTGCTTTTTGTTTTTATATTTCTGAAGTTTATGTCCAGTGAAAGAAAATATCTTCTGTAAGCATTGTATCCGTTTGCTTTGTTTATAGCCGGGTTTGCATAAACCATGTTATATGCTCCATATCCCATCGAGATGTTTAGCCAGTCGGGGAAGCAATGATTTTTTTTTATTAAAGGCTTAATAGGGAAAGAAAGCCAATAGGTTTGCCCGTTATAATCTTTTAAACTCTGTTCGACAATATTTGATCCTAATACATTTGGCCTCAGTTTTGCAAGGCCGGTGGAATGAAAAGAAAATTTCGGATAGATGTATAACTGTTTCCATAAAAGGTATTGTCCCAATACAAATAAATCTCCGGAAGCATCTGCAATTTCATCTCCCCAGGAAGCGCCATAAGCTGAAGAATAGCCGTCAAGGATTTCAATAGGGGTGAGTAATAAGATACCAAGTGCATTATCAAGAATAATAGCCTTTTTTTCCGGAACGCCGGACCACTTTAGCAGATCTATTCCTATGGTGCTTAAATAAAAGGAAGTATAAAAGTGGCCCACTTTATCCATCTGCTTCCACTCTCTGTTATCATTGAAGAAGTGGAATGATGTCCGGGGATTATTTTTATACCAAAGCTCATTGAGGCCATAAAGAGAGGCGCCATAAGAAACAGTGCTTCCTATGATTAAATAAGTAAGTCTTTTTTTATTTGTCACACGATTTGTATCTGTTGACTGAGTATATCCCTTTTGGCAAATTGATATATTCAGAGATACAAATACTGTTATAATAATTCTGAGCATTTAAGACTAAATATATCTTTTTTTACTCGTCTATTCTATCATTCTATTCTAATAGCTTTCTAATGCGATGTTAATATCAGGTTAATTTCTTTGTTGTAAATTTGACGTTTTAATTTTCAATAAATTATTTATTTACATAAATACGACATGAAATTAAACGAGCTTAGAGAACATGATGTTCTTGAAATACAAAGAGAGGCTTTGATCGAAGCAGCTCTTGCTGTGCAGACGGCATATCCAAGATTCCGCGATAATCTTGAATTATATGCTATTATCAATGAAAAGGATCCTGAAATGCATAGTGCCCTGAAGGATTTCTGCGCAGTATATATGAATTATTTTTATTTCGCTAAGAATTTGAAGAACACAAAAGAACATTTATCAGAGATAGAATCAACCCGTTATAATCAATACATCGAGAAAAAAGATGAAGCGAGGATGAAATTTACAGAGTTATTAGAGAGTAGAAAATTAAAAGCATGAGATGCAAAGCCAGTATTTTTAGGTATTGTTTTGAGCAGTATAATTTTCAAATAGATGTATAACACCAAAGAGTTCTTTTGTGCTTAATCTTTTCTCAAACATGGTACAAAGCCATAGCTGAGGAAAATCGCAACATGTCTTATAATCTTGAGCATTTAAAACTCCTGTAATCTTGGTTGAATATTCCACCGAAGGCCCGCTGAAGTATATGTGGTATTAAGATTATATTGACCTGATGCGCTGTTCTGGTTACGGATAATTTGTTTTAACTCTATAAAAAGATTATGCTTTAGCATGTATGTTGCGGTAAAATCCAGAAAAATTGTATGACTAAGATCTCCTTGTCCTATATAATTACCATACTCCCTTACACGTGTTACATAAGAGTGAAGAGGATTAGCTCCCCAATTTTGTCCTTTTATGTCCAAACCCTGTATGATATAAAAAGCCTTGGATATTAAGTTTAAGCGGTTTGACGGTTGATAACGAATTATTCCCAGAAATTCATAAAAGTTTGCTCCTAAAGGATGAGCCAAAGGCGTATTGTAATTTGTATAAGCGGTGATGGATGAATCTCTTGCAGAATAAACATAAGGTCTTACAATGTTCGTTTCCAATTGAAGATCAAGATTGCGTATTCCCAAAACATCTATATATTTAAATCCAATCTGTCCGGCTTGTTTATTAGCCCAAAATCCGTTACCTGCTGTAATTGCATTAAAGACAAATTCATTGATAACAAATTGTCCGTAAATCGAAAAGTGACGGGCAAAATTAACTTTCATATCAAGCCCAATTATAGCTTTGTCTTTAGCTCCTAGCTGATTTACTATTGCTTTATAAAATATGATGGGGTTATAATAATTTATATCTCCTCTGTCTTGTACTACAGATTCGAAGAGGCCAATATTTAAGTGTTTGCCTACATTCATGCTCAAATGATGCAATGCCAGATATTTTTTCGGAAATATAGTATAGTTTGTAGTAGAGGTATTTGCGGAAAGCTGAGCGTACAAAAGGGTATAATTAAATTTCCAGACTTTAGTGGTAATTTTTGCGAAAAGATAAGGGCTGGAAAAGTCGGAAAGCAGCAAAGAACGGTAACCATTGCCAAGAAAATTTTTATCCTGGCCAACCTGAACAGTTATTAGTTTTTTAATTATATCAAAGGTTACATATCCTCTTGCGGTAAAAAAATCAACACCGGTACTTTTAAAAAAATGCCGGTACAATTTTGTATGAGAACCGGGGAGATACTTATAATAAGCCTCTTCAGGAACAGCAGTTGCTGAATCTATACGATCCATTACATAAGTTGGGAACATCGCTTGATTGTCTGTAAGCATAGAATAAAATCCTAATTTCTTACCGATCATCCCTCTTACCTCAATTCCCCTTGTATTTAGAAGCACTGAATTGGAATTTAATTTCTCATTTACAAATTCTCTTCCATCAGAAAGATAAAGAATAGGATTAATAAGCAAATCAAAATCTTTGTCTCTATGAGAAAAAAGTGCGTTCTGCTTCTGATAAAAATGTTTAAGAAAAGGTTTCTTGCTATTCCCGATAAGAAATGAGTCAATAGAATCCCAGTTGTCGTTTTTTATGAATTGAAGATTAAAACTGTCGCGCACAGAAAATTTGATAGTGGTGTCTTTTTCTATTTCATTTATAAAAGAAACTATATTTTGACGTTGGTATGAATGAAATGAACTATGAAACTGCTGAGTCAGATGGTTAGACTTAATCTCATATCGATCCAATAACCAATAATAATCTTTATTATATGGCACATACGTTGACTGGGAAAAGCCGCCGAGGGCAATTAATAAAAAATGGGCGCTAACAAAAAAATGTCTCATTTAGTCAGGTTACAACAACTTCAAAAATAATGAACAAAGGTACTTATTTTAGCCGGCAGCCGGGATCTTCTCACTCAAATAATTATAAATGTACAATTAATAAAAATAATTTTATACTAATAAACCGAGCCATATCTGACGCCAATTATCATCTGATTTAAATTCCCTTTTGTATATTTATCTGCATCAAAATTGGTTGGCTGAATGGTGGCATTAACAATCGTTGAGGCTTCGAAAGTTAAAAATAACCGTTTCGTTTTTGCCAGAGGGATGTCTAATCTGATTCCCCGTGAATTTCTTTCATTAGTGAAATTATCCCAGACAGTAGCCATTATCCTGAACTCATAACCAAATGCCGGCCTAAACTCTGCCCTTATTACAAGCGGAGGTGGAATGGCAGTAAACAGGTGTTTGGTATTGGTTGTTCCCACATTAAAAATTATTGTCTGGAAATTAAGTCCTCCCATAATGCCAAATTTATCATTCCTATAGCCTGATAATATCATATAACCAAAATGTAATGATAGAGCATGTTTCCGTTCCGGAAGAAAGTCGACCAACTGAACACCTAACATAGTACCCATAAATAAATCAAGGGACAAGGCATCATAAATAGTAAATCCTTTAGTTTTTTTATCTGTCTTTTTTGATAATAAACGTACTTCACTATGACCATAAATTCCTATTGCTATTCTGTTTGGAATTGTATCCAATCCTGATATTGATATCTGGCCTATTCCAATAGCTCCTCTTAAGGTCAGAGGATTATGATCATATTTGTATATACTATAAAGCGTTGGGCCATGATCATATTTATATTTATCAATTTGAGCAAATGCGGGAGTGCAAATTAAAAGTGCATTAAAAAATAGAAATGATTTTGACTTAAGAAAGCACATTTTATTTTTGATGTATTAAATTTTTTATGTTTAGAAAATATGCTCAAAATTAAAAAAGAACTGGCTGTCTTCTTTAGAATAAGCATAGTCAAAAATGATTATTGTTGCCTGATTCCAGGCAACTCTTAAACCTAATCCCTCATTATATTTGTACCCGGATAAATTCACTCTTTTTATATCATTCCATACCCTTCCAAAATCAAAGAACGGCACAAAGTTAAAGGCAAAGTGCTGATTTAATATTTTTCTATCATAAAATCTCCATCTAAGCTCCACATTTCCAAAACCAATAACAGGTGCAGTAAATCTGTCCATTTTATATCCTCTTAAACTTCTTAGTCCTCCCAACGCCAAAAAATGTTCTTCCGTTGCCCATACTTCCCTATATTCAAAGAATGGCGCCTGACCTGTTGTTGCAGAAATCCCCAGCCTTGATGCCAGTATAAGCTTCTTAAATTTCTTTGGAAGAAGTTTTGTAAAATATTTAGCCTGAATAAAATCTTTACTAAAGTTAAAATCAGACAGGATATATTTTCCGGAATATTCATGTGTTGCCTCTATAAACCATCCTTTGCCCGGATCAGGTTCAAGATCCCTTGTATCATATACAAGCCCTACCTGAAGGAAGTTTAGCCATCCTCCTTTATATCCATTTATTTTTCCTGCTTCATAGTCTTCCCTTAGTTTTGTTTTTCCATTGAAAGTTTTCAGTTTCTGACCGGTAAGCGGATCAACTCCCTCGACTTCCTTGTTGTAGAAATCATACACTCTGGTTTTTGATATTTCCATACCTCCAACAACCCTCAATCTTCCCTCCATGTAAGTGCGTTCGGCACTGAGATTAAAAACTCCTGCCTCAAAATCATAGCCATTGTATTTTGCATCTGTAACAGTAGCGGCTTCTCCTGATCTTCCTTTTCTTCTATAAGAAAGGTTCTTCTCTCTCTGATTATATCTTGCATTGGTTACAAATTGCTGTGTGGTATCATTATTCACATAATAGCTCAATGGATTTAAGGAAGATTCACCTATTCCGAAATATAACAGGTTAGGATCACGCTCATAAAAACCGCCTCCTCTTATTCTCCACCTGGAATTAAAGATATAAGGTATATCAAAGTTAAGTTCAACTTCTCTTTCATTCTTTGTCGTATAAAACACCTGAAGAGAAACCTTTGTACGATAAGTTGTATATGGAAAGAAAGGGTCTGACTTTTTTCCATTGTTATATAAGTAACCTTTAGCTCCGAAGCCCAGCCCTTCAATGGGATCAGAAGTAAACAGAGGAACCCCGGTCGGGTACCATCCTTCCTTCTTATTTTCTATATCCATTTCGGATAATTCTTTCTCCTCATCTATTTTGAAAGGAAGTTTTTTTTCATTCCCCGGTTCCTGGGCTAAACATAATCCTGCCATAAGAATCAAAAATATTGTTATAGAAACGTGGAGTTTAATGTTTAATCCATTAAACCGTTTATTCTTCATAATTGAGATCATTAATAAACAAAATATATTCCATGCCTTCTTTCGGGTATAGAGATTACAATAATTTGGAATTAGAAATAGAAATTTGATCGTCAAGGGCAATGACTGATAAAACAATTTAAAGACAATATCCGGAAAGCCTTGATGAAGGAGTGATTCTAAATAATTAAAGAGGAGAATTTCAAATAAATCTTTATAGAACTTTGCGAAGAACTATAATAGTTTAATGAGAGATGATTTCGATGGTGGTAGAAATATTTTTGATAAATGCAGAATAGTTGTTCGGATGAATTAAAGCTTTTTAAAATATTATTTTCTTGAACACGGCTTAAATTTTCGGAAAAGTTAAGTTCAGTATTCTGAACATAGGTATTATATGCAAACCCATATTCACGCTCAAACTCCTCTTGGCATATCTTTTCTTCAACTATT
The DNA here is from genome assembly GCA_035568055.1 of Cytophagaceae bacterium. Taxonomy (GTDB): domain Bacteria; phylum Bacteroidota; class Bacteroidia; order Cytophagales; family Cytophagaceae; genus DATMOV01. Next base: position 4,437 of record DATMOV010000437.1, on the reverse strand, counting down.
TCAAGAGTACAGAAGAGGCAGAAGAAAAAAACGATTAATAAAGAATATTTGAATGCTTTATTTCTCATATAAGTCTAAAATTAATTAAAAACAGAGCTTAATCAAAAAAGCTATGGCAAACGTATTTAAAAAATTGAGACAGTATTTTGCCATTTTCAATGTCACCAATTTTTAGATTTTGCTTCATATATTTGTCTTCCATAATCGTATCGTATTTTATATAGATAATATATTCCGATTTTTATAAAACCTTTAACACTACTGTTTGCAAGCCGAATAGTAATCAGTTTGAGAAGTTTACCATATTTGGTAAATTTATACCAAAGAGAAACAATTAATGAAAAAAATATACTTTATTTTCCTTTTGATCCTTTGCTCATTAAATTTTGTATTCGGACAAAATTATCTGAACATCAAAAACACCAAAACAGGTGTGTCGAAAATAATCGAAAATGATAAGACTATTTTTTTCAAAATAAACGGAGACAGCGCTTATAACAAAGGCGTAATACAGCAAATCAAAGACAGCAGCATAGTATTATACCTGCCAGATGAAGATGAGAGTTCCCTGATGGAATATAAGATCTCTGAGTTTGCAGCAATCAGAAAGGTAGGGAGATTCCATTCTATTATCAGGATAATAAGTGCCCCGCTATTTATAGCCGGCGGCATTGAGTTGATGGCGGGAACTTTGGGGACAATATCTCCAAGAGAAATCGACCCGGTCACACATCAAAAATCCCACCAAGGACCGGTTCTTATGGTTCTTGGGACATGCGCATTAGGCTTGGGTATTCTGCCCTATCTTATCAAAGCTAGAACTTATGAATTCAGAAAAGATTTTGTGCTGGAGGTAAAGAATAATTAAATAAGAAAATTGTAATCGTAATGCAGTGTCATAAAGCTGATCAATGTTAAGATTTAGATGAGTTGTAGTGTGCTTTCGCATAAATTGAGAGTGAGTGAACCGAAAGATTTATTTCTTTCCTTCACAATAAGAATTTACGCATCGGTGAGATACAATATTCCTATTAGCTATAAACCTAATTAATGAATACTTAAATAACCCGGTAATTATTCAATATAAAGTAATGGTTGCCGCGCTTTGGGCAGCAGCCAGGTTTATTTATTTTTTCCCAGGAAGTCCGTCGAAAGGCGGACTTCCTGTTTTTACTTTTTTACAATCATTTAATTAAATTAGGGGCTATAGATTTACTTATCAAAACGGTTCCATTTGGAGAGAAAATGACTTCTTTTTTCTGTCCATCAATGGTGAATTTAGCTTGATAATGATTGTGTATCCCTTCCCATTTAATATCGGATGCGTGCGGGTACTTTTTCTTAAAAGATGAAGTTACAGTTTCAGGAACTCCACTATTTATCTCATGCTCACAAGAAGTAATTGTTAAGAATAAGCAAGAAGCAATTAATAATTTTTTCATGTTAATTAAAGTCTGTTTAGCTATTAAATTTTTTATACTTGGACATATAAATTTATTGCGGATACTATATCCGACGATTCTTTCAATCATTGTTATTTAACCTTATAATGAAATAATAGAACCGGGACAATTAAAAATTGCCGGAAGAATCAGACGGTTGCCTGATTAATTAAAGAGAAAGATTGTTTTGGTGGAGGAGAAAGTATTTCAAGGGAACGTGAATATTTCCCGGAAGAAGGTTTTATACCGTAAATTGTTTTTACAGGACTTTCCAGAATTGCGAAAAAATATTCTGTTATTGAATAATTATTAAGTGACTTTTCTATTTTAAAAGGATCCTGAAGGTCATCATCCTCATCTTCAGGGGTGGCATCGGGAATTTCCATGCAATCCTCTACTACATATTCAACGATACTGTTTATTTCTTCTTCCACTTCCTCCTTATTATCCATAGGAGTTTTATCTACTGTTTCTGCGGTAAAGAGAAAAGTATTTAGAAAGTTGAAAAGTAGTATGTATAAGATGAACTTCCGAAACATAGTAATTACAAATATAGCAAATGACTACATAACTTTATTGTAATCTTGAAAAATTGAATCTCCGTTTATCAATAAAAAATGTGTCTATAATTACCCCGGAACTGACTACCGATTATAGTTTATATATTACGGCTTCATTAGTTTTATAGGCTCCTCCTCCTTAACACAAACTTAACATTGACTTAACAATTTGGTGAAAGTCCAGGGTTATTTTTGTAGAGTGAAAAAATGAATTCTCATAAATATGGAATCTCCAGGCCAAAAATTTTCAACAATAAAAAATATTTTTGCGGGAGCAGCGATTGTTCTGACAATCGCGATATCATTCGTTCTTTATTTCTTCATCATGGGAAATGGTAGCAACTTCTCCGGTGGCAATTCTGAATAAGGGCATCTGCTTAACTATTAATTAATGGATATTCGAAACCAAAAAAGTGAGAAAGAGAATAGAAATTCTTTTCAGTCTAAAATAGAGCCACGGGTATGAGTGCCAAAAAAAAGATTCTTATTGTGGATGACGAACAGGATATCCTGGAAATATTACAGTATAATTTGTCGAAACTGAGCCTCGATATAAGAATGGCCAGGGATGGAGAAGAAGCTGTTGACGTAGCCAGGGAGTTTCTTCCCGAACTGATTCTTCTGGATATTATGATGCCGGTGATGGATGGCATTGAAGCCTGCAGGCAGATCCGCAAAATCCCAGCACTTAAAGATGCATATATTATTTTTCTTACCGCCCGCTCTGAAGAATATTCTGAAGTGGCCGCCTTTGAAGCAGGAGCCAATGATTTTATTGTAAAGCCGATCAAACCCCGCGCCTTGATGAGCAGGATAGAGGCTTTCTTTAGACGCGATATTGACGAAAAAGGAAATCACGTCATAAAAATTAAAAATATTTCAATAGACAAAAACAGCTATACGGTTTATAAGGACACCCAGCGTATTGCCATGGCGCGTAAAGAATTTGAATTACTCTATCTTTTTTGTCAGAATCCCAATAAAATATTTAACAGGGAAGAATTGCTGAAGCAGGTATGGGGGTCAGATGTATATGTGGTTTCAAGAACAGTGGATGTGCATATCAGAAAAATCAGGGAGAAGATAGGATCGGAATATATTAATACTATAAAAGGCATAGGATATAAAATGGAGCTGGATTGATGATGAAATAGTTGAAGTGTTATCATTTCTTAATTATTTCTTAATCATAAGTTTAAATCCACACTATAACTTTAAAGAAAAAATCCTGTGCTCTCACACTATAAAACCATTGTTATTTCTGATGTACCTCTGGGTACCGACAGAAGGAATCTTAAGAAGCTCATATACTTCCTGAAGAAGAATACCTGCGATCGTTTGATCCTGAGCGGAGATTTCATCAAAGGCTGGCAGATCAGCACGATTAAGAAAATATATAAAAGGCAGGCTCTTTTTCTCAATGCCCTCTTTAAGCTGATTGAAAAGAATGGCACAGAAATTATTTTTATTACCGGTCAAAACGAGATGGTTAAAAATAAAGAGCTATTTGTAAAATTTGGAAATTTTTCTTTTCACAAGGAATATATACTTAACTCAGGCACCTATAAATATAAGGTGATCAATGGAGATATATTGAATGGAGTTGCAATGGCAAAATTATTTCCCAAACTAAAGCTCTTACCATACGTCACTTGTCTTTTTTTGAATAAAAAATATAACGAGCAACGTTTTAATAAAGGGTTTTCTTACAGATCTATTCTTAAGAATAATTTATTCAGAAAGGCCGAAGGTCTTTTTGTAAATAATATCAGAAAAGACCTGATAAAAATTGCGCTGGCAGATCATTGTGATGGTATAATTTGCGGCAATAATCACAGGCCATGTATTCAGCAATTCGGAATCGTCTCTTATCTCAATGCGGGCTTTTGGTCAGAATCAAATATGGGGCTTGTAGAAAGCAATACGGGCAACTGGAAATTGTTAGGTTATGAAGAAACCATAGAAGCTGATAAAGAGGCAAGAAAGTTTTACAGGATGCAGAAAAGGTTAATGGAGCAGCATCCAGACGATGAAATGCCTCAGCCTATGAAAGCGAAAATGGCTTAAATTTTTAAGATTAGGCAGTTTGTGAACAAATATGATGATAAAATGTTGATAACATACCAGCCTTGGAAAGACTTTTCAAAGGAGTATGCTTTAAATTTATGAACACTTTTAACGTTTTCAGTTAATGGAATCAATAGTTAATCAGATCCTTGTTCAGCAGGAAGAAATTAATCATAAGCTGCTTGTGGATATCAAATTGTTCAATGGTAACATTCTTCTGAGGTCTTTTCATATAATAGATTTAGATTCTACCAAAGGAATTATTAAAGGCCTTACCGCGCAGGAGGAATACGCTCATGCAAGAGAAGGAAAGGAACCGGAATATTGTGTGCTGGGGGTTTCTGAGATTAAAGAATTAAATTGTCCGG
>DATMOV010000436.1:0-4810 GCA_035568055.1 Cytophagaceae bacterium | reverse complement strand
CCGATCGCTATGGTGATCATCGCAGTGACCGCTGTTCCTTTGTATGCAAGGCTGAAAGTATTTACAGTATATCAATATCTCGAAACAAGATTTGATCTGAAGACAAGAAGCCTTGCCGCTATTCTTTTTCTGATCCAGCGTGGCCTTTCCACCGGTATCACAATTTACGCACCCTCCATTGTTTTATCGGCTGTGCTCGGATGGAATCTTATGATCACCAGCATTATTATTGGCGTATTGGTAATCCTCTATACCATGAGCGGTGGATCAAGAGCGGTGAGTGTCACACATACTCATCAGATGACGGTGATGATAGGAGGCATGTTCATCGCGGGTCTGGTTGTTGTTCAGATGCTTCCTTCCCACATTTCTTTTTTGGATTCTGTAAAGGTGGCTGGCGAAATGGGAAAAATGAATCTGGTGGATTTCTCTTTTAATCCGAGCGATCGTTATAATTTTTGGTCAGGCATTACAGGGGGACTTTTCCTGGCGCTCTCTTATTTCGGAACCGACCAGTCGCAGGCTGGAAGGTATTTGTCGGGCAAGTCAATAACGGAAAGTCGTCTCGGACTTCTTTTTAACGGACTTTTGAAAATACCCATGCAGTTTTTTATTTTGTTTATCGGCGTCATGGTTTTTGTTTTTTATCAGTTTTATCAACCACCTGTATTTTTCAATGCTCATGAAACTGAGCTTATACGCAACTCATCTTTTGCTCCGGATTTTAAAAAATTAGAAGAAAGACATGCGGAAATATTTTTGGAAAGACAGAAAGAAGTAAACAACCTTGTTCAGGGAATCAAAGAAGAAAATTCCGGGACAAAAGAGCTTGCAAAGCAGCAACTGAAATTGCTTGACGTTAGCGCTGCAAAAGTAAAAAATGAAGTAAAGGAACTTATCTCCAAAGCATCACCTGATGGTAATATAAAAGACACCGACTATGTGTTTATCACTTTTATCCTAAGTCGGCTTCCTCACGGGTTAATAGGACTTCTGCTGGCGGTGATATTTTGCGCCTCCATGTCATCCACCTCTTCCGGCCTCAATTCTCTTGCATCTACTACGACAGTGGATATTTATAAGCGTTCCCTGAAGAAAGAAGCTTCTGAACTGCATTATGTGAATGCTTCAAAATTATTTACGGTATGCTGGGGAATCATTGCAATAGGGTTTGCACTTGTGGCATCCTTGCTGGAAAATCTGATACAGGCGGTGAATATTCTCGGCTCACTTTTCTATGGAACTATATTGGGGATTTTTCTCGCTGCTTTTTATTTTAAGAACATCAGATCAAATGCAGTATTTATTGCAGCATTAATTTCAGAAGCTATTGTACTGATTTGTTTTTTTAAAACAGAGATAGGATTTCTCTGGTATAATGTGATAGGTTGTGTGCTGGTGATTGTATTGGCTTTGCTGATTGAATTGAGTACAAATAAAAAATCCCTCTCCTGAGTGGAAAGGGATTTTTTATTACCTCTTGTCGTCCTTCTCCTTCAGGAGAAGGGCAGGGATGAGGTTTTATTTTTTACCTTTACAGTCAGCGATAAGTTTTTCGTTGAACTTTATATAATCATCATTCTTGGCAGTTTTTGCCAGCTCCATTGATTTCATAGCTGTTTCAGTGGCTCCTTTGCAATCGCCCATCTTAGCCTGGATCTTGGCTTTTAAATGAACCTGGAAGAACATTCCACCACCTTCTGTCGCTTTGTTGATCCACTCGAGCGCTTGTTTCAAATCGCGGTTGGTCTCATAATAATAGTTCGCGGCCTGGAAGTAGGTATTACGGTTCTCGGTTTTAGTTTTAATGTCAGCCATCACTTTGCTGTCCACTTCATTTTCTATTTTAAATTTTACTGAAGTGCTCTCCCAGCTTAATTGTATCGAAGCTGAATTCGTAGTCAGGTTTACAAAATCAATAGTGAAGGTTTCAATCGGCGCGCAAAGCTTTTCTGATTTTACTTTAAAACTTGCAGCCTGTTGGTCATCTTTATAATCACCAGCGGATGTCTTAGGGTTTTTTCCAAGGATGACCGTCCATTCTGTCGCGCCAGGAATAGTATAAAGAGCATAATCACCGGGAGCGATTTTATTGCCTTCGATTGTAACGGTATCGGAAATAGAAATTTTTGTTGGTTCGTTAGCACCTGTTCTCCAGATTTTATCAAATGCAACTACGTCACCAAATACCTTACGGCCTTTCGCACTTGGTCTTGAATAAGAAATGGTAACATCTGCAAGTCCGACTTTCTGCATGACAGTAGAAGATGGACTTGGCCTTGGTACATTGATCTGAGAAAATGAGTTGAATGTCATGAAGCATATCATAACAAAAGCTGGAATAAGTATTTTTTTCATAAATCTGTTATTAGTTGTTTGAACACGAAATTACGATAAGTGATTTGATTTTCAAGCCAGTCTTGATTTGATATTTTTATGGAACTCTTTTTAAGAACGCTCGTTTTTTCGTTGCTCCGATTTGTTTATCTTCATGTATACTTCTTGTAATCATGAAACCAACATTCAGCTTAGCACTTGGCATTTTCTTTTTCTCAGTCCTTGCAACATCATGTAGCAATAGATTCAAAGTATCAGTATACTTCTGGATGAGGTTTCGGAAAAGTTCAGTCTTTAATTATTAGAACGATACAAGGTTTATATAAGGGTGGGAATCGTAAAGAAGATTTCTGTTCCTTTTCCTTCTTCACTTTCAGCATTGATGTTGCCTCCATTTATCTCAATGAAGTCCTTGCAAAGAATTAAGCCCAGGCCCGATCCTCTTTCATTATCTGTTCCTTTGCTTGCCTGAACATTTTGTACTTGAAATATTTTTTTTAAACCTTCGGGAGAAATACCAATGCCATTATCTATAACCCGAATTTCAAGTTTATTGTCTCTTCCCATTTTTGATTTTATAATTATTTCCCCTCCCTGACCTGTGAATTTTGTGGCGTTATGGATAATATTTCTGGTAACTGTGTCAATCATATTTTTATCTGCATAAACTTCCTGGCTTTCCACTTCATTGATAATTGAAATATTCTTACTTAAAGAAGAATTCTTAAGTAGTGTGATTGAGTTTTCGACTATTCTTTTAATATCAAATTTTTCACGTCTGATTTCTATTTTCCCCATTTGATGTTTAGACCACAGCAATAAATTTTCTAACAGGGTTCCAATTTCTACTGTAGTGTTTTTAATTGCTTCCATCATATCGGATTTTTCTTCTTTGGTTATCGTTTTATCCGAGTCTATAAAAGAAGCCAGTCTGGAAAGGCCATGAATTGGCCCTCGCAAATCATGACTGATGATGGAAAAAAATTTATTTTTATTCTGATCTAATAAACGGAGAGAATTTTCAAGCTTAACTCTTTCTGAAATATCTTTTTTTATTATGAATGTTACAAAAATCAGAATTGATAATGATACTAATCCCGATATTAGTATGGTGAGATTCGTTTCCTCAATACCTCTCTTGGCATTATGCTGTCTTTTTATTAATAGCTCATTTTCTTCCCCACTCATAATCGTTTTTAGTTCATGGATCTTATTCATGTATTTTTTTCCTTCTAAGGCAATCGGCATCAGTAGTCTTAATTCTACTTTTTCCTTATTTCTTTTTAAAATTAAGATTGATTGTTTGAATAGCTGTATACGTTTTAGAACCAATGATTCCAATATGAGCAACCTTGCCTGCTGATTATGATTGTCACTGATCAGTTTCCTGAGATAACCTATCTCCCCAAATATCTTTCCGGTGTTAGCATTAAAGTTACCAAGGAAGCTGGTGTCACCAGAAATAGCAAATCCTCTTAATGCTGATTCATTCCTGATTAATTCTAATTCAATACTTTCCAGCTTTTCTTTCACTTTATAAGTATGATCTACCCATTCGAAATTTTCATAAAGCTTTCCCGATGTATCATAAGAGTAAAATACGGATATAAATAAAAAGACCGTAGCGAATATTAATCCGAATGTAAAAATTGCAAATTTTGAAAACTTAAATCTAATGTTCATCATTTTTTGTAACTTTATTTTTGCGAAGCCGGCTCAGCATTAAATTCAGTGTGTCTTATTTGTCCACCTAAATAACCTGTCCTTGCAACTAACCCAAAACTAATAAGTGAGATAAATAAGGTAACTAATGCCACTGTCCTTGTGAATGGAGATTTTCTCAAAGTGAGAAGCAGTCCAACCATTGAAACAGTTCCCAATATTATTAAAGCTACTAACGCTATGAGTGCAAAGTCCTCATGTTGTTCTATGGCATGTTTTGTTATTCCTTGAATTTTCTCTACCGCCTCTTCGGCATTTTCACCGGTAAAATATGAAATGACTGCTCCGATGGAGGAAATTATCAGGACGTTATAAGCAGCAATTTTTGTCTGATGGCTTTTAGTCCATAGTCCGTGTATTAAAACCAAGCCACCTAATATTGAACCGAAAATCGGAAGGTGAGTGATCAACAAATGCAGATGTGCAAGTTTCATGAGTTGTTTTTGTTGTAAATGTCGTTATTAAGTTATTTCCTGAGAAATGATTTTTTAATCAGGAAGATTGGCCGTAAAGATCGCTAAAATTAATCTGACAATCGTCACTTAATTTACCGATTCTTAAACTGTAATCCGGGGAAGAGCATTGTCAACTTTGTTTAAGAAAGCAAATCTGTTTAAATAATCTTCTGCTGCATACTCAGTCCCGGACGTTTGACAACTCTAAATCTTAGCAGGGCGTACATTCTGGCATTTATATTATTTACCGCTCCGGAAATATACGTATTTAGGATTATCCTGAAACTTCGAATGAG
>DATMOV010000435.1:0-8083 GCA_035568055.1 Cytophagaceae bacterium | reverse complement strand
AGTTTGGAGTCCCATCCACTATGATATCCTCTGCCGCCGGGATGAAAATATTGATGATCCGTGCCATCAAATTCATTAATTCCTTCAGCGATATTTTTTACCGCGTGAGAATGAACGATGTCCATAATCATGGTAAGTCCCATGCCATGGGCTTTATTGACCAGGTATTTTAAATCTTCCGGCGTACCGAACCGTGATGCGGGAGCGAAGAAGTTTGAAACATGATAGCCGAAAGAGCCATAATACGGATGTTCCATGACAGCCATGAGTTGTATGGTATTATATCCAAGGTCTTTAATTCTTTGCAGCGTGTTATCAGCAAATTCCCTGTAGCTACCGACCCCTTCTTTTTCCTGAGCCATGCCTGTATGGGCTTCATAAATGTAGGGCTCATTCAGAGCTGCTTCCGAACTAAAACCATTATCTGTCCATTGAAAAGATTTTTCAGGGAACCAAAGCTGGCCGCTGAAGTCGTGTGTTTCAGGATTTTGCAATACTCTTGTGATATAGGCCGGTATCCGGTCTACGCCTCCTTTGTCAGAAATTACATGAACTTTTATTTTGCTTTGATGGGTAAAACGATCTTTGTATTCTTCATAAGGAAGGAATATTTCCCAATCACCTTTTTCATTGCGATGAAGCTTGTTCGCCTCTTTGTTCCAGCCGTTGAAATCTCCCATCAGCGAGAGCTGATGGGCCCCGGGGGCCCATTCGCGGTAATACCAGCCGTTTTTTTCTTTGTCGAAATTAATACCGTAATATTTATGACCACCGCCGAAATTCACCAGGCTTCCTTCGGCACTGACTATATCTTTAAGAGATGCTTTGTAGCGATCCAGCCTTTCATTAAGATCCTGTGTATATGGTTCCAGCCAGGGGTCGTCCTGTACCAGCGCTAATTTATCTGTATTTTCCAAAGTGGTTAAAAAATGTTATCCCTAAATTTAATAAGTTTTCATATATAGACAACTGATTTGTCAATATAATAAGGGATCTAACCTGAAAAGATAAATTATGTTATCAGCGCCTTTTTATGGAAGTTGAGGATTCGTTTATAAATCCTGATCTCCGGTTTCTTTTGAATCCTATCCTGGGATTCCACAGTATCGGGAACAACCAGCGAATCAGGAGGAACGGGCTGCGGCGCAGTTTGCTGAGGTTCAGGTTTTTTTATTGTTTTTCTTTCAGCGGAAGCAGGTATTAAATCAGTTTTAATATGCTCCTGATTAGTTTCACATCCCACGCCCAACGTCATAATCAAAGCACACGGCAAGATTAATATAAAGGGTAATGTTAAATCAGAGATTTTCATAAGCCTTTCGTTTCTTTATTAAACGAAACTGGAGAAGCCGTTGTTTACATATGACGATTTATTATTAATCAATAATTATTTAAATATTTGATTATCAATGTTAATATAAAGAAGAATCATTGAAATGTTATAGGGGAAATAAGGGGGGAGGAGTCGGGAATGAGGATTTGATAGTTTAAAGTTGACAAGTTATAATTAACAAAAATATCAGGCGGATCTTACCGTTGGAATTATCTAATTCCCTAAATTGACTAATTATCTAATTTTTTTACTGTTCCCGTAAAATTATCTTCTGCTCAGTTGCCTCAACCACGAATGTTCTTTTTGTATCGTCCTGCTGGCTGATCGTAATGATACAATGGTTGTTATCGATCCAATTAAACTTGATGTTTTTATCAGTAAGGCCATCAGCGTAAATTTCTGTTACTACTTGCTGTTTCTGTTTAAAGGCATTGATCGTAATGGTAGTCTGCCATGGATCTCCAAAGTTTTTAGTTCCGGAGATGGTGATCGTGCAGTTTCCATCAGACGAACCTGAACTTAGCTCCGTTGTCTCTTTCATTTGACAGGAAAATAATAGCGACATGAATAAGATACCTGCTATCATTTTGTGTGTTAAAAGATTGAATGTCTGCATGGTCAAAGGGTTTTGACCAAACCTAATAAAAAAAAATCTTCAAACATAATAAGTCTTCGGCTTGTTTGAATATATATGCATCGGAAGATATTGAGAAGAGCGCTGGCTTTATTGACCCTTTTTTCTGTAGAAATAATTTTTATATGGGTAGTTTTTTTGGGATCTCTGCTGATTTTTTCAAAAGTGGTGGGAGAAGTATTTATTGAAAAAGAGCAGGGCTTTGAAGCAAAGGCCTTCGCTTTTACGAGCCATATCGCCAGCCCTATGATGACGCAAACTATGCTGGGTATTTCACTTCTGGCCTCCGTGGAATTTATTTCTGGGGTAGCGGCAGGAATTTTTGTATATTTTCTTTTTATCCGCAAACATGCATGGTATTCACTCAGGATTCCTGTCGTCGCCCTCGGTAGCATTAGCCTTAATCTTATTATGAAATGGCTGTTTGATCGTCCACGGCCGGCGCTTGAGCATCTTACTGAGGTATCGGGCTTAAGTTTCCCGAGCGGACATGCCATGATGAGCTTCTCATTTTACGGATTACTCATTTATCTGATCTTTGAAAATATAAAAAACAGGTCGCTGAGATACGTTCTTTGTTTCGTGCTTCTTATTTTAATGCACCTGATTGGGTTGAGCCGCGTGTATCTTCACGTCCACTATGCAAGTGATGTGTTGGCGGGTTTCGCACTGGGTACGGTCTGGCTTATTATTTGTCTGTTTATTCTGAAGAAGATAGAAAACTACTCAAAGAGCAAACTGGATCCTGTTATTGAAAGCGAATAATTATCACTATTTTTAAACTAATTAAAATTTAATACGGTTTTATAAAATATCTGTTCCGCTATGAAAAAAATATTGATAGGTTTCAGTATCATTATACTCGGCATAGGCATAACAAGTAATACATTTGATAAAGCACCAAGTGTGACATTAAATGATATTAATGGGAAAAAAGTATCATTGAGTGATTTCAAAGGTAAAGTTGTTTACCTGGATTTATGGGCCAGCTGGTGTGGGCCGTGCCTCTATGAAATGAGCCACTCACAGGATGTTAAAGCAAAGTTTCAGGAAAACCCTCAGGTCGTGTTTCTTTATATATCGATTGATCAGGATAAGGATGCCTGGAAGCGTATGGTGAAAAAGAAGAATATACACGGTATTCACCTAAACTCTTCCGGAGGAAAAGAAGACGACGTGATCAATAAATTTCAGGCTAATAGCATTCCAAGATATATTCTGATTGACAAGAATGGAAACATTGCTGATCATGATGCCAAAAGACCCAGCGATCCTGAAGTCATCCAGGATATCGAAAAATTGCTGAAATAACAATATCAGACTCGTTTATTTTTTAAACTACATGAAATCTCCGTTAAAAATAATAAAGGCAATCTGGATAATATGCCTGTCATTTGTTTTACTGTTTTGTTTTTTTATTTTTTCTGTAAGCGTCAATTTATTCTCTCTTTACGGAAAGATTCCAGGTCTGGACATACTGGAGAATCCAAGAAATGAAATAGCCTCAGAAGTCTATGCGGCAGACTATGTACTGCTGGGAAAATATTTCAGTGGCTTCAACAGGTCTCCAGTCGAAGCAAAGGATCTTCCCGAAAGTATCAAGAGCGCCCTGATAGCCACGGAAGATGTTCGTTTCGTGAAACATTCCGGCATTGACCTCAGAGGTATTGCCAGTATACCATACTATCTTCTTTCCGGTAAAAAGAAAGGTGCCAGTACTATTACTCAGCAGCTGGCAAAAAATCTTTTCGAAATGAGATTTTCTCCCGAATATACAGGGCCATTAAATAATATTTTAGTGATCAAGGTTAAAGAATGGATAGCTGCTATAAGGCTTGAGAAAGCATATACCAAAGATGAAATTCTGCTGATGTATTTGAATACAGTTGACTTCGGAAATAATTCTTTAGGTATAAAAAGTGCAGCAAAAACCTATTTCAATACCACGCCTGCTCAATTAAAACCTGAGCAGTCAGCTTTGCTCGTCGGTATCTTGAAAGGCCCAAGCTATTATAGTCCCAGGCGGCATCCCGATCGTGCACTCTTAAGGAGAAATACAGTATTGTCGCAGATGCTGAAATACGATTACATCACGGAATCTGAATTTGAATCATTCAAAAAAATACCGGTCAGACTTGATTTCAGCCCGGCAGACGAAGCCGCAGGCATGGCTCCTTACTTCAGGGCTTATATCAAAAATTACCTGGTTAAGGTATGTTACGAGAAGGGGTATAATTTATACGAAGACGGATTGAAAATTTTTACCACCATTGATTCCCGCATGCAGCAGTATGCTGAAGATGCTACTACCAAACACATGAAATATCTGCAGAAAGAATTTTTCGCTCACTGGAAGGGAAAAGTACCATGGACAGATATTTATCATAAAGAGATCAAAGGATTTATAGAGAAGCTCGCGAGAAGATCTCCACGTTTTATTGAGCTGAAAGAGGAATATGGAAACGATGAGAATGCTATCTGGAAGGAAATGAAGAAGCCGGTAAAGATGAAAGTTTTTACCTGGAATGGAAGTAAAGACACTACCCTTAGCCCTATGGATTCCATTCGCTATACGATGCACTTCCTGCACATGGGATTTATGGCGATGGACCCTTCGAATGGATTTATCAAAGCCTGGGTGGGTGATATAGACTATCGTTTTTTTAAGTATGATCACGTAAAACAGAGCAGGAGGCAACCGGGTTCTACTTTTAAGCCTATCATTTATGCATATGCGCTGGAGCATGGTTTTACTCCGTGTTCAACGGTGTATGATGTGCCTGTGACTTTCACAATAGACGGAGGAAAGCAATGGACTCCCAAGAATAGCCATGGTGGTTATTCAGGTTTGCCAATTACTTTGAAACAGGCGCTGGCTCAATCGGTGAATACCGTTTCTGCTTCCCTTATGCAGCAATTTTCTCCCGAAGCCATCGCGGATTTCGCCAAAGGGTTCGGAATAACCAGCCCACTTGACCCAGTGCCTCCTCTTTGCCTTGGTACCAGCGATGTAACTGTTTATGAGCTCACCGAAGCATACAGTGTTTTTGTGAATAATGGTATCCGGATTGATCCTGTCTTTATTACCCGCATCGAGGATAAAGATGGCAATGTAATATTCCAGCCGGAGAGCGTGGAGCCCACTCATGTCATCAGCGAAGAGAGCGCGTATGCTATGGTGCAAATGCTGAAAGGCACCACAGAGGAGCAAAGCGGAACAGCTGTTTCCTTAAAGAGTACTTATAAGCTTCCTTACGAAGTAGGCGGGAAAACAGGCACCACTCAAAATTCATCTGATGGATGGTTTATGGGAATTACTCCGGGGCTGGTTTGCGGAACCTGGGTAGGTGGCGAGCATCGGAGCATCAGGTTCAGAACTATGACACTCGGGCAAGGTGCTAAAATGGCTTTACCGATCTTTGGATATTTTATGCAGAAAGTTTACAACGATAAAACGTTGGGGATAGCCACGTACGATTTTGTGAAGCCTGCCGATGTTAATGTAGAAACTAATTGTCCTCAGGTAGATAGTCTTTATTATCTGGAAAGAGATTCAACGTCTGTGCTTCCCGATTCTAATACCTACATTCCTTATCCGGGATTTGATCCTAATATGGACGATCCAAATCAATAACAATTCTGTATGCCTAAGTAGAATGGCAGGATTGAAACGAAGGGGAGGAGATTAGACGAACTCTATAAAAGAAAAGAAAAATTGTCCGAATTATCATTCGGACAATTTTTGCTCATACTCTCATTGTATCAGCTTGCCAGTTCTTAATTTTTTGCTTGATCTGTGCCGGACTTAATTTCTCTTTTAGAGCGGTGTCAATAAGAGGAAGAAGTTCCTGGTCAGGTGCGAAACGCAATGCGGCGATGTGGCCGGATTTAAAATCCTTTTCAAACTCTTCGAAATTCTTTTGTGTCAATCTGTAATAACGAAATCTCATTTCCAGCCTTATGATTCTGTTCTGATTGCCCAGCGCGTAATGCTGACGCAGCATAAATATAGAAGCTGTGATGAGCCAGAATATTCCCCAGATAGCAAACCATTGTAAGGCTTCATTGCTATTGTCAAAATTTGTAATGATGAGTAAACTGCTGATGGCAATGGAAATTCCGAGTATGGGGTAGAGTACTAAGTGATGAAAGGGATACCATTTTCTGTGATTTTGATAATTCTGCTCAGCCATTTTTTAATTTTTTCTTCAATTTATAAATATAAAA
Organism: Cytophagaceae bacterium; assembly: GCA_035568055.1. Taxonomy (GTDB): domain Bacteria; phylum Bacteroidota; class Bacteroidia; order Cytophagales; family Cytophagaceae; genus DATMOV01. The sequence goes on along the minus strand of DATMOV010000435.1, from coordinate 1,889 downwards.
AGCCATTCCGCCGGTACCAAGAAAAAGTATAGCCATAAATTTTTCCAACATATTATTCTCACTTTTTTCTTTTTCAATGCCGGCTTTGAGCATTTCATTCTCTTTGGTCTTTACCGAAAGCTGACTGAGGCTGTTACCCAACTGATTGTTTAAATCATGAACCCTGTCGGTAAGGTTTCTTTCTTTTAATGTCAGATCCGTACTTTCCAGGACAATCTGTTTTTTAATGTTGACCTTTTCTTCAGCATGCTGGTTCAGGATCTCCTGAACAATCTCATCGTCCTTATTGATAATGCCTTTAAGTGTATTGATAATTTTTCGAAGGTCTTCCTTTGACTGCTTACCCCAGAAGGAGCTTTTTTGTTCTTTTAGAATGCTGTAGTCTTTATAGAGAGAGGTTCTCTGATCCAGTAACTCATCAATTTTTGATACCTCGTCAATCTTTGATTGTGAAAATGTATCGAAACTGAATACGAAAGAAAAAAATATAAAAAGATATGTTTTATTCATAATTGCGCTGATGACTTATTATTAATAATACTATTCAGCGATTTTTGTTTGAAGCAACATATATTCCAGAGGCTCAAGTTTCAGGCTATCCGTTTTTCCGTTATGAAGTTCCGATATTTTTCCTTTCCATATTGCTATGATATCATGCTGCTTGTTGAAAGGCCCATTGTCATAATCGGCCACAGTAATTTTAATGATGTCGTCCTGGGTACAGTAGAAAGGATTGCTGCCGGTTTTCTTATTGTAAAGAATACTGTTTTTGATGACAGGGGAGTAATAAAGAAAATCCTCTCCGCAGTAAAGGTCCCAGAAAAGATCAGGATAGCCTGTACCGCCCATGCTGAAATCAAATTTTGTCGGATCCACTACTTTGGTATTCAGCTTGAATTTCTCTACCTCAATTACAACCTTGTATAATTTTGGCGCGACTATTCTGATCCTGGCTTCTATGGCAGTATAAGGTTCATTAGAAATATAGTCAAGGATCTTGTTGCTGCTTTCCACGGTGTCTTTTTTAAATTTCGCCGGATAAGCGCTGATGGTAAATAGCAGATCATGCGAGCCTCCCTTCATTTCAAGAAAACGATAAGGAATCACTGCATCAATGGTTTTTTCGGTTTGCTGTGATACAAAGCAGATCTTATCGGGGCCTATGTTCTTGTTTTTTTTATCAGCGTATTCATCCGCCTGTGAATAGGCTTTTCCTTTATCCGGCCTGCATTGAAGATTGAAATAAAAAGACGTATAACCTTTCCCCTGAATATTTTTCAGCGCTTCCTTAGCCACCTCAATATTAAATATGACTTTGATGGATTTGCTCTCCTTGAAAAGCTCAGTGGTATCGAAGGAAAGATCTTTTATCTGTACCCCATTCCCTTTGCTTTCAGAGATGATCTCATATTTGATCCTGCCAATTCTGGAGACCAGCGTGGCTTGTTCGGATTTGGTTTTCATTTTTGATTCTCCGCAGGAGAAAAAAAGAGGAAATGAGATCGTCAATAAGAGGTATCTATTCATCCGGTAGATCAATTTATATGTATAAGCAATCCTGCTTAGTTTAAGTGAATTCTACAAATAATCTTAATCAAACTATATTATATACGAAACTAATTTAAATATTACTGTAGAATAAATTCTGCTTACTATATAATTTAGTGTATTTAGGTCAAGCTATTGATTTTTAAGTGAACTTATACTAAATTTGTTAGTATATGACAATTATCAGCAGCAATATCAAATATCTACGGAAGCAAAAATCCCTCACTCAGGAACAGCTTGCGCTCAAAGTCGGTATTAAAAGATCACTCATTGGCGCTTATGAAGAAGGAAGAGCCGAGCCTAATCTCAGTTGTATGTTACTCTTCGCGAAATTATTTGAA
>DATMOV010000434.1:0-6328 GCA_035568055.1 Cytophagaceae bacterium | reverse complement strand
CAAAGGTGGGCTTTATAGGTAAGATAGGAAAAGACATGTTCGGAGAGCTGATTTTAAAAGAGCTTCAATCAAAAAAAGTTGATACTTCACTAATTATTCAATCTCCTTCAGAAAGTACGGGTGCCACTATCGTTATGAGCTATGGCAATGACAGGGCAAATATCACTTATCCTGGTGCCATGGAATCTTTGCGAATAGAGGATATAAGTGACGATATTATCTCAACGGCAAGACATCTGCATTTTTCATCGTATTTTTTGCAACCAGGAATTAAAAAGGATGTAGTAAAACTTTTTAAGAAAGCCAAAGCGATGGGCCTTACTACCTCATTGGATCCTCAATGGGATCCAGCCGAGGAATGGGATATTGACCTGAATGAATTATTGCCCTATACAGATTTCTTTTTACCGAATGTTTCGGAGCTTGCAGCCATTACCAGGATCCATGATCTTGATTCTGCCTTGAAAACAATGAAGTCTTCCAATATGATCATTATAAAAATGGGAATCGAAGGCGCTTATCTATATAAAGACAATTTGAAAGTATTGTACCCCGCTTTTATAAATAAAAATGTAGTGGATACAGTAGGAGCAGGAGATAGCTTTAACGCGGGATTTTTATTTAAATTTTTGCAGGGAGCATCAGCTAAAGAGTGTATGACTTTTGCTTCTCAAACAGGAGCTGTTTCAACAACAGCGGCAGGTGGGACCGGCGCATTTAGAAGCTATGAACATGTAATGGAAATTATTAGATCAAAATTTGATTATTCAGAAAACCATGAAGCTACAAGATAAATTCAAAAAAGTAAGAGAGGCGAAGTCAGCGATCCTGGCTACTAATTTCTACAACTACGAAACTCTTAAAGGGGTTCTCACTGCCGCTAAGATAACAGGTTCCCCGATTATCCTGCAGCTTACTCAAAGTTCAATAGATTATATGACTATGCCTGTCGCGTTGAGTATGGCAAGGGCAGCGATTAAAGAATATAATGTGGAAGCATGGATACACCTTGACCATGGCGGATCCATTGATCTTGCCAAGAGCTGTCTCGACGCAGGCTTTGATTCTGTGATGATCGATGCCAGTGAAGAACCAATCGGGAAAAATATAGAAATCACAAAACAAGTGGTGAAGTATGCCCAATCGTATAATGCCTCTGTGGAAGCAGAACTTGGCTATATAGCTAAACTCGGACAAGACAAAGCCAAATTGGGATTCACCGAGCCTGCTGACGCAAAAAGATTTGTTGATGAAACAGGCGTAAATGCCCTGGCGATATCTATAGGAAGCGCTCACGGCTTTTACACCCGGGAACCTAAGCTGGATATGGAAAGACTGAGCGCGATCAGAGAGATAACAGATGTCGCGCTCGTGCTTCATGGAAGTTCAGGTATTCCACATGATCAACTGCAGGAGGCCGTTAACAGAGGAATTGCAAAAATAAATCTTGCCACCGAGATTAAAAATATGTTCATGATGTCATTGAAGGAAATTCTTTCCAACAATGATGAAATAGATCTTAGAAAAGTATTTCCCAAGGCAACGGATAGAGTGATCGCCCTTGTAAAGGAAAAACTGGAAGTGGTAAAAAATAGTACAGTTGCTATCTGATTTCAGAAAATCATAAACAATATCACAGATGAGTAACTTTGACAAATATTACGAATTGAGAAAAGTTGATGCGCACATGCATTACAACACCAATAGGCCTGCCTTGCTCGAAATAGCGAAGGATTATAATTTCAGGTATATATCTTTCAATACCGATATTTATTTTTTTCCCTCTGTCACAGATCAGGAGAAAATTGTTTTACATCAGCGTGAAACCTTCGGCAACCGGCTGGATTATTTATGTACTTTTTCAGGCAATGGTTTTGACCAGAAGGATTGGGCTAAGAAAGCTACAGAATCTATTGCCAGATCTATGGTCAATGGATCTGTGGGCGTTAAGATCTGGAAGAATTTAGGAATGGAGCTCAAGGATAAAAGCGGGAAACTGGTTATGGTTGATGATCCAAGGCTGTCACCCATTTTTGAATTCCTGGTAAAGAATAAAATTCCTCTTACCGGACATTTAGGAGAACCGAAAAATTGCTGGCTTCCGCTTGAAAATATGACTGTAGATCAGGACAGGAAATATTTTGCAGAGCATCCGGAATACCACATGTATCTTCATCCTGAATTTCCCTCATACGAGCAGCAGATTCAAGCGAGAGATAATGTTCTGAGAAAGCACCCTGATTTAATTTTCTGCGGTGCTCACTTTGCAAGCCTTGAATGGAGCGTGGATGAGATAGCAAAAAGGCTGGATGCTTTCCCTCATATGATGGTGGATACTGCCGAGAGAATTTGTCATATCCAGCACCAGTCAGTTACTGATTATGAAAAAGCAAGAAAATTTGTTTTGAAATATCATGACCGGATCATGTATTCAACAGATGTAATAGATGATGGTAAGTTAAGCTGTCAGGAATTAAAACAGCATATTACAAGCATTTGGGACAGACACTGGAAGTATTTTACGACTGATGAAATGCAGACTGCTCCTAAAGTGAATGGCGCATTTAAAGGATTGAACTTACCATGGGAAGCTATAGAAAATATATATTATAAAAATGCGGAAAGGTTCTACAAACTTCATGATATCAAACAACCCGCAAAGATGTCCCGGTAAAATATTCTTAATATAAGTCTATGAGCCCTGTCAGCATTGATCTTCATTTTTTTTTTGTATTTGTATCACATGAAAACTTTTAGAATCTGCATCATATTTTTCTTAAGCTTTTTCTTTCAGGTTAAGGCTGCCGTTAAATATTATGTAAATGACGGATCGACCGGGGGCGATATATATACTACAGCTGTGGGTGCGGCATTCCCCGGAAATAATGGATTAGCCCCGAATACTCCCGTAAATACAATATTAGCCATTGTAAATAATTATGTCCTGGGAGCCAATGATACTGTATTTATAGATGCCGGAACATATTCCAACACCCAAATTGTCATTGCCGGAGCGGATGCGGGAAGCGCTGCGGGTAATTTAGTGTTTATAGGTGCCGGTGTTTTATTGACAAATATAATTGCTCCTGCTGCTATAAATTCTTCTGTATTTAATCTGACAAACACCAGCTATGTTACCTTTTGCAATATGTATATTGAGACGGCCAACAACAGGGAATGTATTTCATTAAACGCGAATTCCGATTTCTGTAAAATTTTCAACTGTACTTTATATAACCCCGTAAACGCTGGATTTTCTCTGGATCTTACAATCAACAGCGCCTCACCGGATTTTAATGAGGTTCATCATTGCACAATTAATTCCGGAGCTTTTGGATTTAGAATTAAATCTACCAATGCTTCATATTCTCCCGACAATAATATTGTACGCGACAATACGATCCTGGTAAGAAATACCGGAGGGCCCGCTTTTGAAAACAATCGGGCTTCAAATACACTATTTTATAGAAACCGGGTTACCGGCAGTAGCTCAAACCCCGCGATCCTTCTCGATAAGCCTTGTGGCGGAGTGCAGATTTATAATAACTATATAGTCAATAACAATGCAGCAGGACAAGGAATTTATGGGCCGGCCATGAGCGGTGCAGGAATATTGATCCGGCATAACTCAATATATTCTACCGCTGAATGTTTTATCGGAGATAATAATGTCGCGCTGGATTTAACAGGCACTATATTCAGGGATAATATATTTTATTCAATCAGCGGACTGTGTGTTTCGGTAATCAATGGTTTAAAGTTCCAGGAGATTGATTGTAATTTGTATTGGCATCCAGGAGCAGGTGCCGGTAAATTTAATGGCACCACTTATGCCACCCTTGCTGCCTGGAAGACTATTGACCATGATTTGCGTGCAGGATTTAACGGAGATGAAAATTCTTTGGAAGCAGATCCTCTTTATATCTCTCCAGCGGCAGGAAACCTTGATTTTAGTTCCTCCTCTCCGGCGAAAGATGCCGGTTGTAATGTTGGTATAACAACGGACATGTATCTTACTTCCCGTCCTCAAAACAGCATTGTTGATATCGGGGCTTATGAATATTTTGTTCCGCTTCCGGTAGATCTGACAAAGTTCAATGCTGTTTGCCAGGAAGATAAGACGCTGATCACATGGAATACTCTGTCGGAAAACAATAATGGATATTTTACTATAGAAAAAAGCGAAGACGGCATTCACTTTTATGATTTAGCTGTTATCTCAGGTATAGGAAACAGCAACGGTCCTCAGCAGTATAAATATACAGATGATGATGCGCCGGGAAATTTTTTATATAGGTTAAAACAAACAGATCTGAATGGGAACTATGCATACTCGGAAGTAATCGCTGTGCAATGTAACGCGGATAATCTGCAAATTCTTCAGGATGGGAATGATATTATCATTAAAATTTTGGCAAAAGAACAATCTAAACTAAAAGTTTCACTTTATACAACCCTTGCACAATCGCTTTATTCTTCTGATTTTATAATATATCCCGGAACAAGTGAAATACGTATTAATAAAAATGATTACCCGCAGGGAATATACATCATTATCGCTGAAGGGAATTCAGTTTCGGTAAAAAAGAAATTACTTTTATTTAACTAGATATGAAAGAAAGAAAAATATTTTCAAAAGATTTTGAAAATATTTTTCTTTCTTTTGTTTGTATTTTCATTCTTATTCGATTACATTAGTAATATCAAAAGCTTTTCTTATGGAATCACAAAAAAAGCAGACGAAGAATTTCCTCAATCCTGATATGGTAACTTCAAGGGGATCATTAGGACTCTTAGCATTGGGAATAGCGGGTCTCAAAGTCTGGAGGGAGAAGAGGAAAGAAGAACAGATCAGAGAAGTAAAAAAATCTTAATATATGGGTAAGCGATTAGCTAAGAAAGTATTGCTTATAGGCTGGGACGCCGCAGATTGGAAAGTCATCAATCCATTGCTTGAAGCAGGAGAGATGCCCACGCTGAAAAAATTTCTTGCAGAAGGGGTTTATGGAAACATAGCTACGATGGATCCCCCGCTTTCTCCCATGCTCTGGACCTCTATTGCTACAGGTAAAACACCCGATCAGCATGGCATTTTAAATTTCACAGAACCTGATTCTGTAAATGGAGGAATCAAACCTGTTACTTCCACCTCCAGAAAAGTAAAGGCGATCTGGAATATACTTAACCAGAATGGTATGAAATCCAATGTGATTTCCTGGTGGCCCTCCAATCCTGCTGAGCCTATTAATGGAGTAATGGTTTCTAATTTGTTCCAAAAAGCTAAAGGTGAAGTAAACCAGCTAAAACCTATGGCATCAGGCAGTGTCCATCCAAAGAGACTGGAAGATATTATTGCCGAATGCAGAATTCATCCTAATGAGCTTACCGAACAGCATATAGTTCCTTTTATTCCTGAACCCTGGAAGATAGATCAGGAAAAGGATAAAGGTCTGGTGGCACTGTCAACGATTCTGGCCGAGACCTCATCTGTTCATGCAGCCGCTACCTGGGTGATGGAAAATGAAGAGTGGGATTTTATGGCTGTTTATTACGATGGCATTGACCACTTCTGTCATGCTTTTATGAAATATTACCCCCCTAAAATTTCTTCTGAGCTTTCGGATGAGCTGTTTAATTTATATAAAGATGTAGTGAAAGGCGGCTATAAGTTTCATGATATGATGCTGGAAAGATTGCTTCAGCTTGCAGGAGAAGATACCACTGTGATTATTATGTCGGATCATGGATTTCATTCCGATCATTTGCGGCCACTCGTATTGCCGAACGAGCCGGCTGCACCTGCGTTTGAACACAGAGATTATGGAGTTTTCTGCATGAAGGGGCCACATGTAAAGCATGACTACAAAATTTTCGGGACTTCTTTGTTGGACATTGCGCCCACATTGCTTACACTGTTTGGTCTGCCTGTTGGAAAAGACATGCTTGGAAAACCTTTACTGGATGCTTTTGATACTGAAGTGAAACCGGACTTTATTTCTTCCTGGGAAGAAATAGCAGGTGAAAGCGGTATGCATGGTGAAGAATTGCAGCAGGATCCTGTACAGGCAATGGAAGCCTTGCAGCAATTGGTGGATCTCGGATATATTGACGATCCTGGTAAAGATAAAAATCAGGCGTCAAAAGATTGTGTGCGTGATTCTCAATATAATCTTGGCAAGTCTTTGTTATCATTTTTACGCTATGAAGAAGCCTTGCCTGTTTTTCAAAAATTGTCTGAGGAAAACTTACAGGAGATAAGATTTACGATCCGTTATCTGCTTTGCCTGGAAAAATTGAATAAATTGAATCTCTGCAGAGAGATTATTAA
>DATMOV010000433.1:0-5164 GCA_035568055.1 Cytophagaceae bacterium | reverse complement strand
CAAAAAAAACGACCGGCAAATCCGGCATCCCGCAAAAGACCGGCGAAATCAGTACGCATGGATTATGAAGGCCGGGCGAGGAAGGGGAAATTTGTTTCGGCCTTTATTCTTTTTTACTGCACGCTGCTTTGCGCTGACTATTTTTTCTCTTCGGTTTACAAAAATACGGTAATACAGGAAATGGATGTAGTGGCTCACCGAGGAAAGCGATCCACTTCTCATTATACCTTCCAGATCCAATCAAGCAAAGTGAATTTTGAAATGGTAAGTGAAGCCCATATGTTCAAAATTAATGACACATTGGATGTTGAAGTGACACCATTTTTTGGTATCGTAAAAAAATGCAAGCAGGTAATTAACAAAACTCCCACCGAGATGCGTTATTTGATCACCTTTTATTCACCAATAATATTTCTGGTATTTATCCTGATGGCCATGTGTGTGGGAGCTCTAATGACAAAGTCAGCCGAAGGAAGTTTTAACATATCTGCCGGGAATATTATATTCTTCGTAATTATCGCTGCTGTCAGGTGGCTAATATGATCTATGCAGCCAATGATTCAAAGAAAATTTAATTTTAATGGTATTGAATACGATGGCCTTTTTGACATCAAGCTTAGTCAGCCCCAGAATCCTGACCAAGTTGTGGTAAGGGTAAGATGTTTTAATATTATGGACCTGACCTCCAATGAGGAAAGTGATGATTTTTTTGAGGAAATTGACAAAGTAATGATTGAGATATCGGATGCAGCTGCCGCTGAAAAAGATTCTAAATTAACAGTAAGGATGCCAGTAGAATCAATTCATACAACACCCCAGACTTACACGATAAACCTGTACAGAAAGAGATAGACTTAATATTTAAAATAAATTTTAAATGTTGAGCCTTTTCCTTCTACACTTTCCACTTCAATCTTACCTCCTGAGTTCTCAACTATTTTTTTGACGATATATAATCCTACTCCGGATCCTTCTACATGAGTATAAAACCGTTTGAACATATTAAAAATCTGAGAGATGCTTTCAGGGCGCATCCCAAGCCCGTTATCTGTGACGGAAAGTACAATAAATTTATCCTGGATTTCTGTCCTGATGGTAATCAGACAAGGCCTGTCGGGAGAACGATATTTGATTGCGTTGCTTAAAAGATTGTAGAGAATGCTCCTTAAATTTTTTCTTGAATACATCATGTCAGGGCACGCGGAAAAGTTTGTATTGATGATGGTTTTACTTGTTTTAATTAATGGATATATTGAAATTTTTATTTCTTCCAATATTTCAGAAAAATTACAAATATGAATTTCATTGATATTACTTTTCTGTGCACTCGATATTTCGGTAAGATCTACGATAACATTTTTGAACTTCTCAATGGAATCGATAATCATTTTAATAATAGAATCAACTTCCTCTTCCGGCTCACATTCTTCATCAAGGGAAACAATAAGGGTATTTAACAGTCCTTCTATATTGGCAACGGGAGCTTTCAGATCGTGAGAAGCCGTATATACAAAATTATCCAGGTCATTATTTATCCTCACCAGTTCTTCATTTTTCGATTTCAATTTTTCAGCTGCTTCTTTTTGCTCGTTGATATCAGTAGCACAGCCAAACCATTTAATTACTTTCCCCTGATCATTCTTTTGTGGTACGGCCCTGGAAATATGCCACCGGTATATGCCATCTTCCCGTAATATTCTAAATTCTGCCTGAAGTAGATTTCCTGTTTGTATACATTCTTTCCATATGAGAAGCAACTTATTAACATCGTCGGGATGAATCACAGATTGCCACCCCCATCCCTTTAAATCCTCAAATGATTTTCCTGTATAGTCGTATAGGTTACCATTATAATAATCAATACTTCCATCTGGTTGTGCGGTCCAAAACAATTGCGGTACTGCCTCGGCAAGGAATCTGTATTTTTCTTCATTTTGCCTTATGTTATTTTCAGCATTTATCCTTCGGTCATGTTCTATAGCAACAGCAATAATACCTGCTACTGAGGAGGAAAATACCTGTTCTTCATAAGACCATATTCTTTGCCGGCCTGTATGCTCCTGACAAATTACTCCGATTATTTGCCCGCCAACCCTTATTGGAATATCCATCATAGAGCTTATTCCCAGGGGTTTTAAATAATTCTCGGAAAACTCTGATGTACGTGGGTCATTAAAAGCATCATGAGCATCTATAAGAGGAAATTTTTCAATCGCTTTAAAATATTCAGGATAATCCTTTCTGTAAATTGTCGAGCCGGGAATAAAGCCTTGTTTACTTAAAACATAAATTTTATTTGAATGTTTCAGGCTACGCATTTCATCGAACAGCCAGAAGCTTACTCTTTCCACCTGTACCGCTTTAGAAGTTATCTCAATGATATAATCAAGCCTGTCTTCTAATGACATTTCATTTTGAGGTTTTGTAAGTGCAAGTATGGTTTCCTGAAAGCGGACCATTTGAGCAACCCGCTTTTTATCTGCTTCTTCAATTCTTCTGCGGTCGGTTACATCACGAAAACTCCACACTCTTCCGATAATTTCTTTTCCGGAAATCTGCGGCTTTGAATAACGTTCAAAAGTTTTTCCGTTTTTAAATTCCAGTGTGTCAAAGCTTTCCTTTTCCGGGTTGGCATACAATTCTTTTACTTTTGATAAAAAATGATCGGGGGATTGTAATTGATTTAATACAAAATTTAGTGCAAGAGAGTCATCCTTTGATTCAATGATAGATTCCGGAATTTTCCACATTTCAACAAACTTTTGATTGATAGCGCTGATATGGCCATCTTTGTCCACCACTAAAATCCCATCTGTGGTTGATTCAAGGGTTGCTTTAGACAAGGCCAGGGAATGCTCTAATTCTTTCTCCACCCGATTACGGTCGGTGATATCGGTGGCAATACCACCAATCGCGTATATCATTCCTGATTCATTACGAAGCGGAAATTTTATGGTAAGATAAGTATGAGGGCCGTCCTTATGAGGAACAATTTCTTCATAGGTAACGGATTTCCCAATTTCATAAACCTGCCTGTCATTGGCCATAAAATTTTTCGCGAATTCTTTTGGCCAAAGTTCATTGTCAGTGATACCAATTACTTTCTCTCGTTCAACATTAAACAAAAGCTCAAATTGTCTATTGATAAAGATATATCTTCCATCAGGGCGTTTTCCAGAAACAACCGCTGTGGTATTGTCTATCATATCCCGATATTGATTTGTTTCTTCTGTTAACTTTGATGTGAAATATTTAACGAGAAAATATGTTACTAATGTCGAAACGACAGCAAAAATTAAATCATTAATTGGTGCAAGGCTTAAATATTTTGTTTGGGGTTCATCAAAAAAATAAAAATATATATTTTGTGAAAACATCCATAAGACTGAAAGGATGAAATAGATTATAGCCACCTTAAAAGCGCCGGATGTTTTATTCCTTTTCATCGTTACATGGCAACATTTTACAATTTTAAATACCACCTTAAAAGATCCTTTATACTTTCTGACTCAATTCTTCCAGGTACACCATCGATAATTATTTTTGGAACTACTCAGAAGGTGGTAGAATGATAACTAAACATATCTTTTTGGAAAATGTTAAGATTATAAATAATTATTGATTAACTGTGGTTAGTAGATTTAATAACAGCAACCCCTGCACAAACAATTAAGAAAAGATAGCCCGGTTGACATTATTCAAAAACTCAATCTGATTATATATTGCCAATTGGAATAATTTTTGCTGTCGTAGATTATAAATTATAATAAACTCCTATGAAAAATTTCAAACTTAACCTGATAGGCTCGCTGATAATTGCTATGGTTTTTCTTCAGAACTGTAAAAAGGAACCTGATCCAAAACCTGCCAAGGCAAATGATAACGATCAGGCAGGAACTACTGAGGTAGATGGTGCGATGGATGATGTAAATAATTTTATAAACAACAAAATTGGAGGGGGATCCAGTTATCGTATGGCTGCATATAACTTACCTTGTGGAGTTGTATCAATAGATTCCACAACGAGTAATGCAGGAGGGCATAAAATTTATAAAGTGAATTATGGAGGAAGTACACCATGCGGCTACAAATATAAAAGCGGACAGGTTTCTTTTGAGCTCCGGAATCAAACGGCATTTAACATAGCCGGAGCTAGTTTTCTGGTCACTTTTACCGATTATACTGTAGAAGTAAAGGCAACAGGAAGCATTATCAAACTTAACGGAAGTATGAATGTAACAAACCAGTCAGGTGGTTATATCTGGCAATCCGTTACAGCAGCGGCTACCATTATTCATAAGATCAGAGGCTCTGTGAATATTACTTTTTCTGACAATACAGTAAGGCCCCGAAGCTACTTTCAGCTCAGAACCTGGGCTTCCACTTCGGCACCGAATGATTGGTCGGGGCTCAGTCTGACAATCGCCGGTGATACTACAATTGGTGGGGCAAGTGTGATAGAAATCGGCAAAACCAAAGATGCAGGGCAAGGAACATATGCAGGAGGGTATGATTATAATACATCCACTACCAATAATTTCGTGTGGAAAAATTGTGGTGGAACCTGGGCCGGACCATACAAACTTACTTCCGGACTTGCCAGAATGAATGTCACTATCCCATTAATTTCTCCAACCTATATTGATATGGAGGGAGGTTACTATTGGAATTATACGGTGGCTGGCACTCCTACGAAGCCTAATGACTGTACTTCCAATTCCTATAAAATCACGACGGTGCTCGGAACAAATACGAGTATCAGCTATCAGTTGTATTAATAAACAACAAATAGATAAAAAGAGGCTGTTCTAATAAAACAGCCTCTTTTTTATTTACAGAGCATATTTACTTATGCAACCTGCTGAGCGGCTCTTCGCTGAGCTAACATTTTCGGAACAAAGGATATAGCCAGGACTATCACAATCAAGTAAATGCTGAACACCGGCACCTGGCTATTATAATGATGGGTCACAGACAGAACTGCTGCGACCACTGCAGAGAATATTCCTAATCCAGGTTATTCCCTATAAATGGAACAACATCTCCTAGTATGTAGATGTAGCTATTGGATTGAATGATGACTTAAGGCCAAAGAACATCATAAAGACCCTACGATGTTTATCAAAAATCAACATCAATTAAAATGGCCTAATCTTTGCCTATA
>DATMOV010000432.1:0-8203 GCA_035568055.1 Cytophagaceae bacterium | reverse complement strand
TTATAGCCGAGCTCCTGCATCTCCATATACCAGCCTCCGTCATTCTTTTCCATGAGAGCAGGGTCTCTGGTAATGCCGTGTGTGCGTAAAAGCAACAACCTGTCGTAAAGATCTTTTCTGTTTGTAGTAATCATTCCGCCTTCGCCGGTTGCAATATGTTTTACCGGATGAAAGGAAAATATTGCCAGGTCAGCGTAAGCGCAATTGCCGCATTTCTGTTTTACTCCTTTGGAGTCGGTGAAATAAGCTCCGGGCGCATGGCAGGCATCTTCGATGATCCATAAATTATGTTTCTCACAAATCACTTTCAGCCTTTCTAGGTCAATAGGATAACCTGCAAGGTCAACAGGAATAATTCCCTGATAAGTGCCTGGATTTTTCTGAAGAATCTCTTCTACCTTATTGAGATCTAACAACGCTGTCTCAGGATCAATGTCGGCAAAAAAAATCTCTCCTCCGCAATAAAGTATGCAATTGGCGGAGGCGGCAAAAGTAATGGGGGTGGTTATAACCCGGGACTTTTCATTAACTCCCAGTGCTAAAGCGGAAAGATGAAGAGCCGCAGTTCCATTAGCGACAGCGATGGCATATTTACACCCAATGTATTCAGCGAATTCTTTTTCGAATTTTCCGATGGCCGGACCCTGAGTCAGGAAATCCGATTTTAATACCTTGACAACAGCTTCAATATCTTCATCTGTAATATGCTGGCGGCCGTATGGGATTGGCTTCATAAACTATTAGAAAGTAAAATCAGGATCCACATGAAGCCTGATCTGGGCTCTGAGATCTTCGACATTGAGCCATTCTGTATTAGTGCCTGAATTATATTTAAAGCCTATAGGAACCTGCTTAGCCTTGAATTTTTTCATCCATTCTTCCACGTTCCATATTGGCATGGATGGAGTGATGACATAATATTTTTCAAACTCCACGGTATTCAGAGAGTCGGTTTCTGTGATCATTTCTTCATGGATCTTCTCTCCTGGCCTTACCCCAACAATTTTGATCTTACATTCCGGTGCAATGGCTTTGGCAAGATCAGTGATTTTAAAGGAAGCCAGTTTAGGAACATAGAGCTCACCGCCGGATGCATTTTCGAGAGCGAACAGAACCAGTTCAACTCCCTCTTCAAGAGAAATATTGAACCTGGTCATACTTTCATCGGTAATTGGCAAAATTCCGCTTTTGCGTTGTTCCAGAAAAAAAGGAACGACTGACCCCCGTGATCCTATAACATTTCCATACCTTACCACTGAAAAGGAAAGATCCCTTTTGCCTTTCATATTATTGGCCGCAACAAATAATTTATCCGAACAGAGTTTGGTAGCGCCATATAGATTGATAGGAGCGGCAGCCTTATCAGTAGAAAGGGCTACCACTTTCTGTACTCCTTTATCAAGAGCCGCTTCAATAACATTCTCAGCTCCCAGAACATTTGTCTTGATGCATTCCATCGGATTATACTCTGCTGCGGGAACCTGTTTAAGCGCAGCGGCATGAATCACAATGTCAATTCCTTCCATAGCGCGCTGAAGTCTGTCCCTGTCTCTTACATCACCTATAAAATAGCGAAGGCATTTGTGCTTTGCCGGAGAATAAACATGAGCCATTTCAAATTGCTTCAGCTCGTCGCGGGAAAAAATAACAAGGCGCCGGACACCGGGATATCTTTCAAGGATTGTTTCTACGAATTTTTTTCCGAATGAGCCGGTACCGCCGGTAATAAGAATAGATTTATTATTTAAATCAAGCATTTATAGGACATCAATTGATAATCAGCAAACTTACAAAATAAGAAGGCAAAAGATAAAATATCGTTCAAGTTATTGAATTATTTAAATATATTTGAAAAATTTACCTGTTATCAGCGCTGATTTATGGACATTTTCAAGCAATTAAAGAAAATCAAGGAGCTTTATTCCATTGGAACAAACATCATTGACTATGTCAAGAATCTTAAGCAGGAAAAAAATAATTCCAGCGAAGCCATCATGATCAGTTATGATTTTCAAGCTGGAAGCTATATACAACTAGCTAAAGAAAAATCTGAGTACCTCAATAATTATACAAAGGCTATTTCAGAAACAATTAATGAACTTGGGATATTCAATTCAATTGTAGAAATAGGTGTAGGTGAAGCAACTGTGCTTGCTAACCTTATCCCCAAAATCAAAAACAAACCGGACAGTATTCTCGGATTTGATATTTCATGGTCGAGAATACGATTTGCCCGGCATTATCTTTCAGAAAATAAAATAAACAACGCCATCGTTTTTGTCGGAGATCTTTTTAATATACCTCTTCAGGATAATTCCATAGATATCGTTTATACTTCACATTCCATTGAACCCAATGGCGGAAGAGAGAAAGAAGCCCTCACGGAACTTTACCGGATCAGCAATAAATATATTATCCTGCTTGAACCATGTTTTGAAATGGCCAGTGAAGAAGCCCAGGCTCGTATGACCCGGCTGGGATATGTTAAAAATTTATATAATACTGCAAAAGAACTAGGGTATAAAGTAAAGGAACATCGGTTATTTGAATACTCATCCAATCCGCTAAATCCTACAGGTCTTACAATTATTGAAAAAGAAACAGTAGAATCTTCACCCGCAAATCCTCTTGCCTGCCCTATTACCAAAGCCCCCCTGAAGGAAGTTAAAGGCAGTATGTATTGTGAAGAAAGCCTTCTTGCTTATCCTATCATTGATAAAATTCCCTGCCTGTTAAGCAGCAATGCTGTGATCGCCTCTCATTTTATGGATAATTTTTCGGATAACTAAAATAATTTCCGATCAAATACAATTTTTCTGTTCTACCTTATGGCAGACCCGTCCCTGACAATTAACCCCGCAATAAATACTCATCCTTAATCTGGACTATATATTTTCAATAATTTCTTCTTCCTGATAAAGCATGTTTCAAAGCATTGAAAGCTATGGAAATATGAGCTAACAAAGTATCAAAAATTCCATAATGCTTGATATAAATTACAAATCTCTCCATAAGCGCTCGCTTCTGATTCTTAATAGAAAATCCCCCGATAAGATATTTTGAAAGTACTGCATCGGCATTCACAATTTTGCGAGCGGCTTTCAGGCAGGTAATTACCCAGTCAATATCGCTGCTATATTTGTAAACAGTATCGTAAGAAGGAGCAATTTCTTTTTTAACGATAACAGACTGATGCGAAACCACCATGCCATGTATCATATCTTTCCAAATCATTTTTGCAGGAAGCTTTCTGGTAGTAAGTTCTGTACGGGTTCCTAATACCTTTCCTGAATCATCAATCAGATGAGTCTCTCCATAATAAACATCCGCGTTTTCAGCCCAGGGAATATTTTCAAGAACAGAGGATGATTCTATCAGGTCTCCTGAATTGATAAACCAAAGGTACATTCCCGTAGATTGCTTCATACCTTTATTCATGGCATCATAAATACCTTTGTCTGCTTCGCTTATCCAATAAGCAATTCCATCCTCATATTTTCTGATGATATCTAAGGTCCCGTCAGTAGATCCTCCATCTATGATGATGTATTCAAAATTTTTTAAATTCTGA
The DNA here is from genome assembly GCA_035568055.1 of Cytophagaceae bacterium. Taxonomy (GTDB): domain Bacteria; phylum Bacteroidota; class Bacteroidia; order Cytophagales; family Cytophagaceae; genus DATMOV01. Next base: position 4,632 of record DATMOV010000432.1, on the reverse strand, counting down.
CCGAAGATGCTTCGAATTGTTTTTTCTATCCCGGAAACATTATTGAATACAATAGTAATAATGCTGACGAGCGGGCGTGAAGAAGGATTTCCTTTGGTTTTTTTCCCGCCAGATAGCCTTGTTTTATCTGATTCATCTGGATTCATGATCCATATTCTGGTATTACCTTGATAAGCCTGATATTCTTCTTTTTTAATTCTTCTTCCACATTGCTCTCCAGCTTCGATTTTCGCAATGAATCTGTGGCCCACTTCTGTGATTTAAGAAAGTTAATAAATTTCCCGGTACGAGGATCCTCTATACCATAACTTAAAAAGAAAGACACCCTTTCCTGCTCCTCTTCCTGCTTAAGCCATGATGGGAGTCGCATTTCTATGGGCACCGGTAATGGCAGATTCGGTAAAAATCTCAAACGTACTGCGTTCCCGCTATGGGTAGTTCTTAAACTCCACACGGCCACGTCACCTATTTCTGTATCAAGTAATACGGTTTTTCCCTTCTTTACTGAAACATAATTATGAGAGCATCTCTTAACTTTCAAGCCACCACTATATTTTTTATGATCCTGAAGATATATTCCAAATCTTATAATCGGATAATTTCCCTGCCAGTCTGAATCATTTTGATCAACTCTGTTAGCATTGTCTTTATGCATCCCCCTTGCTCCTAAACCAATCTGCATAGAACTATCACCAAAATAAACTAAGGGAGCCTTCAAAATATCGGAAGCTATTTTAACTATTCTGTCATCAAGAAGCACCTGCTTAAGCTTTGGTTTGCTGAGAAGGTCACCCATAATTATTTTCGCTGGCCCATGCGGCGACTTAACAACGCTGCCATCTTTCTCTGATTCTTCAAGTGTATCGTATGCAGCCCTTCTGAAATTACTAATCTCATCTTTTGTAAAAACATTCTTGATCAGCAAAAATCCATCGTGCCAGAATTTTTCTACTTCAGTATCAGACAAACCATTAAATATCATGTTCTTTGTTTTTAGAGATTTAATTCATCAAATATAGGGATAAGAAAATAAACTCCGTCAGTCTCAATGAAACGGATTACACTTTTTTATATATTATATATGGGCATTTTTTTAAGATTTACCAGAATAAAGCTGTATTTTTATCTTACTTGTAAGAAGCAAACAAAGAGATAATTTTAAAGTAGCGTTTTTTTTACTAAAATTGGGCGCAAATTTATAGGTATGGCAAAGACAATGAAAAGAATCGCAGTTTTAACTTCCGGAGGAGATGCGCCGGGAATGAATGCTTGCATAAGAGCGGTAGTTCGCTCCGCTCATTATTTCGGAGTGGATGTATATGGAATATACAGAGGTTACGATGGAATGATCAACGGAAGCTTTGTGGAAATGGATGACAGATCTGTAAGCAATATCATCCAAAAAGGAGGCACCATTCTTAAGTCGGCCAGAAGTGAAGAGTTCAGGACTAAAGAAGGCCGTAAAAAAGCTTATCAGAATATCAAGAAATTTAAGATAGATGGGTTGGTCGCGATAGGCGGAAACGGAACATTTACGGGCGCGGAGATTTTTCATAAAGAATACGGTGTTCCCTGCATAGGTGCTCCAGGTACTATTGACAATGACCTTTACGGCACTGATTTTACCATCGGTTATGACACCGCAGTAAATACGGCTTTGAGCGCTATTGACAAAATCCGCGATACAGCTGATGCCCACGAAAGGATTTTCTTCATTGAAGTGATGGGAAGGGATACCGGCTATATCGCTGTGAGATCCGCTATATCAGGTGGCGCAGAAATGGCTTTAATGCCGGAGACAAAAACTTCCATCCAGGATGTTATTTCCAAATTGAAATATGGTACAAGCCATTCAAAAGCCTCTCACATTATTATAGTAGCTGAAGGAGATGAAATAGGCAGGGCTACTACCATCGCTGAAAAAGTAAAAAAAGCATTGCCAGGACTAGACACTAAAGTTACGACTCTTGGCCACGTACAAAGAGGCGGAGCCCCATCGGCTGCCGACAGAGTACTTGCAAGCCGTTTAGGATTAGGCGCTGTGGAAGGACTGATCAAAGGAAAGACCAATGTGATGGCAGGTGTGATTAACAGAACACTTTGTTATACTGCTTTTAAAGAATGTATCTCCAAAAAAAAACCGATCAACAATGACCTGATCAGGATCATCGAGGTACTGAATGGAAGGAAATATAAGTAAGCAGAAAGTAAATTTTATAAAGTACCTATAAGGATATTTTTCAAAATCATTTCATTTTTTCCAGCAGTCGTTTTGACGGATGTGGGAGAGTTGTCAGCTTTGTTAAAGAATGTCTGAGCACTTCATTCCACTCAGCATAAACTTAGTCGAAGTATTGCTGGAAATTAGTAGCACTTCACTTTAACATTCACCCTTCGACTTCGCTACCAATGAACAAGTTTAATTTCAATGTAATTAAAATGCTTATAAACAAATATTTATATTTATCTTGATTCGGGATCATTTTCATACTTATTTCACGCAAAGATCGCAAAGAAATAAAAACGCAAAGACGCAGAGAAACTACTTTGTGTTCTTTACGTGATATTTTGTCGTTTTCACATCAAGCACTTTTTAGAGGTGTTGAAACTCAGAGTGACATGGAATAAACAGTGGTTGGCCGAAAAGACACAACCACGGCGAGTTCAGAAGCAGTCGAAAGACCGTCAACCAAGGCAAATGCAATCCTTTTAGTAGTATGGTTTTCAAGCAATTTACCAACTATTTTGCCATTAAACATAAGATGATTACAGATTAATATGATAAAATCATGTCCATCTTTTAATCCTACGAATCCTGGTCTCACTTCACCACTTTCAACTCAACCCTTCGGTTCTTAGCCCTGCCTTCTTCAGTGTCGTTGGGGGCGACGGGAAATTTTTTGCCGTAACCTATTGGCCTGAGACGTGCTCTGTCAACGCCGTTCTTCACTAAATAATCGGCAATATTCTGCGCTCTTTTTCCCGAAAGCTTGATATTAAAATCATCAGATCCTACATCATCAGAGTGGGCGGCGATCTCAACATTAATATCAGGATTTTGCTGCATCAATTCTATCACGCGGTCAAGCTCTCTGTAAGAAGTATCTTCCAGCACAAAGGAGTTAAACTGAAAGAAAATGTCGTGTAGTAAAAGCTTTGTTCCTACTTTTAAAGCCTTGACAGCAATCGGCACATTGGCGAGATCTTCATCTTTCAAAATCTGTACCCTGTTCGTTGCTGTATTTTCTTCTGCCGGTCTGCTTATATTTTCGCCTGGAACCTGGATATTGGTGTTTGAGAACGCGTAACCTTCCTGGCTGCTCACTTCCACATTATATCTGTTGCCTTCACGGAGATTGATGGCATATTTCCCATCTCTGCCTACGGTATTATCAACCTGGATCTCTTCGCCGGTATCCAGGTTGGTGATCTTGATCTTAACTCCTAATCCTTTTTTGGTTTCTGAGTCCTTAATATTAAGCACCACCGTTTTTTTCTTCGGTCTCAGCATAATATTTTTCTCTTCCTGAGTCAGGTCGGGAAGATCTTTGAGCTTATACTGAAATGCAGTATCCGCATAGTTGGGAGCGGTGACTGTCACTTCATAATTTTTTCCTGGCATTAACATTACACTGTATTTGTTTTCTGCTGTTTTGAAATTGATAACGGAAATAGTGTCTTTGGTATCAATATTCTTCACAATGATTTTTGCGTTTATTGATTTTTTGCTTTCAGCATCCGTAATTGTTCCGTCCAGATTTTTGCCCAGACGAAATGCAACCGGAATATTGATGGAATAGATATCTCCTCTGTCTGAATAGTATAAGTTTTCGCCGGAAGGAATTACCGAAGCGAATGATTCTATGCCAGGGCTATTGATAAAATTATAAGCGAGGGGCTGCGACCATTGATCATTTTCTTTTCTGGTGCTTCTGTATAAATCAAATGCTCCCTTGCCGTCTTCCCGGTCTGAGGCGAATAGCAAAGAGCAGTTGTCGGCCATAGCGAAAGGAGCTTTGTTGCAGGAAATGTTTACCGGACCGGAAACTTCCGCTGGTGCTGTCCATTTCCCGGCATCATCTTTCTTCGTCACCATAATTTTAAAGCAGGGCTTTCCGTCAATATTCTTTGCCCTCATGTAATAAAGAGTTTTCCCATCGATAGATATAGATGGAAATCCTTCATACTGATCAGTATTCACCAGAGCATCAAGATTTACAGGTTTGGCCCATTTGCCATCTTTTTTTAGCGAAAGATAAATATCCATGTCACCTTTTCCATCGGAAGATAAAGCGCAGAAATAAAGCGTTGATCCGTCTGCTGTCAGGCTTGGCCCTCCAATAGGATCTGTTTTGCCATTGAATGAATTAATCGTTTTCAATGGCACCGGGGGAGACCATTGTCCGCCTTCAAGCATACATTGGTAAAGCTTATATCCGCCCTCTCTGTTCGACTGAAAGATCATCGTTTTTCCATCACCGCTGAAAGCAGGAGCAAACTCAGTGAACTGATCAGTATTGATATTGATCTTTACAGGATTCTCCTGTGCCATTAGTGTCCTTGAAAGAGCAAAGAACATTACCAGAAAAACATAAACTCTTGTCTTCATAACGTATAACTTAAAACGTATAA
>DATMOV010000431.1:0-4820 GCA_035568055.1 Cytophagaceae bacterium | reverse complement strand
CTTTATTTCAGGCCGCCGAGGAATTTAAGCCCATGACGCTTGTGGGAGCCTCTGGCACGTTCGACACCTTATGTGAAATTGACTGCAAAATAAGAGGACTTGATTTTAATATCGAACAAGAAAAAGAATATACCTTGATGCTGGACTCTTTTGAAAAAATATTTTTTGAGCTCACCAGCAAAACCCGCGAAGAAAGGCTGGAGATCCCAGGCATGATAGATATGCGGGTGGATATGATCGTAGTGGCTTGTTCCATGGTTTATTTCATCATTCACCGGCTTACAATTCAAAAGATCAGAGTCTCTTCTTATTCTTTGAAGGAAGGAGTGATGAGCCAGGTTTTAGAAGGAAAAAATATTGAGGGAGAAGGGTTTTAGGGCATTCGGCCATTATATTATTTGCCGTATTGCTTTTTCATTTCTTCAATATATTTCGCCCGTTCCCCAGGTGTCATTTTCATTATTTCTTCCTGGCTTTTAATCTGTGGTCGTCCCGTAGGGGAAACACTTTCGCTTTTAGTATAACCGACAGGAATTTCAAAATCTGATTTTGTAAAATTTTTCTTCTCCACCTTTACAAGTTCCATGGTCATCTCGCCTTCCTTTTCATTTCCTTTATGAATAGTTTTTACCGGTAAGCCATCACAGCCTGCAGCTTTCAGAGCTTGTTCTTTTTTTGCCGAACCTAACCTTTTGTTATTTTTAAACATCTCAGAATATTTGTTATAGTCAGGTATATCTTTTGTATTCCAAACCTCATAGCTTTCAATTCCGTCGGTGATTATTGCATGAACACATTTGTACCCGTTAAGTATTTCTTCCCCTTTCCTGGTTACCACATAATTTTTCGAATCATCGCTGCTGGTAGTTGCTTTTTTTGTTTCTGAGTAGGTCTTGTTTTTATCATTGATGTTATACACTACATCCGGATTTGATTTTTGGGATAAACTTTTATTCACCATACCTTCTCCGGGCATTTGAGGAAGAATTATATTAAATTCAGAAATGCTGCCAAATTCAGAAAAATTAAGTTTAGCTGTACCTTTTGCGCCTTTGCTTGAACCGATCTTATACTCGATGTAAGCTCCGTTTTGTGCATTCACTGCAATTGCAAAACACATGGCTATAAATACTAAAATATTCTTTTTCATTGTATGATATTTTTATCAAAATTAATAATTAAAACTATATCTGAACAAAAAATTTAGTTGGTGATTTTATATTTTTATTATTAAAACTTATAAGAGCTTACTCACCTTTGTTCGTGTCCTCCTCACCTGTTAATAAAGGTGAGAAATATACTAACGGCGCGTCATTGCGAGGCAAATGAATGTTAGTTTAAAGCAAAGCATTAAACTTATGTCACACTTTTTCTAAATGAAATGCTGAAGCAATCCAGTGACTGAGCACTTGGATCTACCGGATTGCTTCAGCATTTCATTAACATATATCCATATTTGGCCGCATACTTTTCTTCTCAAACTTCGAACAACTCTTTAAAAACAGTACTCAATAGACTACTCTCTATTAACTCAACTAAAAATTAGATTATTAGGATATATATATATAACTTAATAAACCCAAAAACCAAATTTGAAAATCATGTTCAAAAAAACATTTTTTGCTCTCTCAGTAATAGCATCATTTGCTGCTTGTAAAAAGAAAGTTGATCCTGTGCCGGCAACGCCTCTTACAGGTATTTGTTATCTGATTTCTTTTAACGAATGGGGGATTTTGTATTTCAACGATTACTACGATTCAAATAATCGATTGGATTCGCTTGTAACAATAGGATCTCCTAATACTGCCATCAAAATGAAATATAATGCCAGTGGAAAACTAATAAAAGCCTTAGGGTATTCCGGATCTACAAATACCTTATATCATTCTTTCCATTATGATGCTAACAGCCGCAGAGATAAAGATACTTTATATATTAATACTGGATCATTTGTAGCTGATAGCGTTATATCATACACATATAATGTTTCCGGACAGATCACCAAAGCAGATGGCATAGGCATATCTTCAGGTAATACAGGATACATCGTATACACTTATGATGCTGATGGAAATATGATTCACGAACAACGTTATTACGGAACAACACTTGTTGCAACCACCAATTATACTTACGACACAAAAAACTATTCTTCTTTATTTGGATCATCTGATTTAATATCCTCTATACAAAAGCATAATATCCTTACCCAAGTTGTAAAAGATGGTACTGGCACTATAGATATACATGGGTCTTATACGGCCACTTATACTTATAACAGCAATAATTACCCCATTACTGAAATCGACAATTATCAAGATGGCACTTCACAAACTTCACCATATACATACGCTTGTAAATAGTATTGAAATTAATTTAAACAATAAAGGCGATCAATTGATCGCCTTTATTGTTTAAGCCTTTGTTGATATTATAACTTCCGATTGGAAAAAGCACTTGGAAGACTTTCTCTTCCATAACACTTAATGGGACTTGATAATCTTTGAAACAGAAGTCACACTATTAACAGTTATGACAGCCAGGTACAGCCCTGCAGGAAAATTTTCTCCTATTTCTATCATTTGATCTGCTTCGACCTTTCCTGAGGTATAAACCACAATTCCTTTGCTGTCAACAATGCGAAAGAAAATTTCTGATCCGGATATCGCATGAATTTTAAGGGAAATTTTATCTGTAAAAGGATTGGGGAAAGTCTCAAAAACAGAATTTGAAGCCGCTGAATTATAAATCTTAGTGGGGCTGCAATTTAAGTTGATGGCCAGGGATTGAGCTGCCCCGGTACAGGCAGATGAATTGGTTTCTGTGACGGCGATATTTCCACTGGCATTTCCAAATTGTACACTAATGCTACCGGATCCTTGTCCGGAAATAAAACTTGCGCCCGATGGCAATGTCCAGGTATAGCTTGAGCCTGAGGTAGAAGTAACTGAGTAATTTTCTCCCGTTGCATTGCATGCCGGTGCTGAGTTTCCTGAAATAGCTGAAGTGGAAGGTACTGGATTAAGCGTTATAGTTTCTGACTTCTGGACTCCGGCGCATTGTAAGCTGTTTGTTTCAGTGACAGTTACATTACCTCCGGAACTTCCAAAATTAACTTTTGCCAGTGATGTTCCCTGTCCGCTTGTAATGCTTGCACCGGTAGGAGCCGCCCAAAGATAAGTGGATCCTGAAGTTGAAGTTACCGAATAGCTTACGTTGCTTGCATTGGAACAGACGGAGGCCGAACCTGTAATTGCACTGGTTGATGGCGGCACTACCTCTGCACTGATATTGTCTATATAATAGGTGTCGGAAGTGAAGGAATTCGGGTCAAATAAGATCTGGATCCTGTTCACATCTGCATTTGTCAGCGTGGGATCGGGTGATTGCAGATAGGTAAAAGTGAGCTTTGTCCATGTATTGACAGGGCCCGTAGTGGCTGTATACTGGCTATGGATTCCGCGGGGATATCCCTGCGGCTGATCAAAAGTTTTATTGAACTCCAGTGTAATAGGTGTGCCCTGGGCAGCGCTGGTCAATACATCCATGGTAATGTGGACTTTTCCCGCTCTGAAGTCGTCGGCATTGCCAACCAGGAATTTATTGATACGCATGAGGTCGTATTGTGATCCTCCATTTCTTGTATATTGACCGACATTATTGCTAGTATTTATGCCCGTTTTTGAAGGATTGGTTACTGGGCTGCTATAAGTACCTGTCACATCTACACCGGAAATATTACGGTTTAACTCATAATCGTCAAGTAAAAGCACACATCCCCCGGTAAGGGTTTTTACAGGGTAAATTACAGTTGTAGCACTACAGGCTCCGGCACCATCTGGATCTACAGAAACTGAAATATTTCCGCCTGATCCTGAGTTCCATTTTACCGTAAGGCTGTTGGTTCCTTGTCCGCTTTGAATGGTAGCTCCTGCAGGAACAGTCCAGTTGATGGTTGAGCCTGCAATCGTATTTATATTATAAACGGCAACATTACCTACGTACAAAAGATCATTGCCTGTTACTCCAAGAGTAGCAGGAGTGGAATAGACCCTGACATAATCCACCAGCATTGTTTGGGGATAGTTCGCCGAGTTAGGTGTAGCATTTCCTGTATAGCTGCCGCCAACAGCAAGGTTCAGGATCAGATAAAAATTTCCTTTATCAAAGGGCCAGTCTGTGTTGTATGCTCCAACAGAGCCTATGCTCGAAGATGTATATGTTTGTGAAACAACATTATCTACGGAATAAACAATTTTCCCGGGAGACCAGTCTATGGCATAAGTATGAAAACCCGTCGAAAAATCGGTACCATTATTCACTACTGTTCCCACGCTCTTGTGGGTATTGCAAGGAGTACAAAAGAAATGCAGGGTTTGATTAACATTCGTCGTATTCGTGTTTTGGGTTTCAAGAATGTCAATTTCACCCGTGTGCGGCCAATTTCCTCCTTCTGGTAGCATCCAGAATGCAGGCCAGATAGCAGTGGCCGATGGAACTTTAATACTTGCTTCAAAATGCCCGTACCGGAAAGCATGCATGCCCGAAGTAATAATTTTCCCTGAGGTATAATTGGAACCCGAACCCAGGTAATTTGACTGGTACTTTGCAGTGATCGCAAGATTTCCACCTGAGACGCTTATATTGTTTGTACCCGATACATAATATTCCAATTCGCTGTTACCAAAACCACAACCAGAACTCCCCCCGCAGCCGTTTCCTGATACATAAGACCAGTTCGTATTATCAAGAGCGCTACCATTAAATTCGTCCGACCAGAGAAGCGTATTGCATTGAGCCTGAATGACCTGAACAGATAA
>DATMOV010000430.1:0-5922 GCA_035568055.1 Cytophagaceae bacterium | reverse complement strand
TGAACCTGCGATTGCACCAATGATACACGATTCCATCGGAGACATAACATCCGCTCCTGCGGTGATCCCAACAAGTCCTGCCAATATTCCATTGATTGACATTGTAATATCATGCGTGCGGAAAATAAGAAATGATACGCCAAATGCTGTCAGGCATCCGGTAGAACCGGCAAGAAAAGTAGTTACAAGCACTCTTGAGACCATGGAAGGATCTGCGGAAAGCACTGAACCTCCATTAAATCCAAACCATCCAAGCCAAAGCATGAACAGGCCGATCACTGCAAGGCCCATATTGTGCCCAGGTATCGGATTAATTCTGCCATCTGCATATTTTCCTATTCTTGGGCCAACCATGATCGCACCTATTAAGGCACCGTAACCTCCCACAGAATGTACAATTGCCGAGCCGGCAAAATCATGGAAAGGATGACTTTGGAAACATGTCATGAGCCATCCGCCGCCCCATCCCCACATGGCAACCACAGGATAAACAATGCTCAGGAATACACACGAAAATACAAGAAATGCCATGAGCTTGATCCTTTCAGCCACAGCTCCTGAAATGATGGTGGCTGCGGTCGCCGCCAACATAGCTTGAAAAAGAAAGTCGGTCCAGTAAGTAAAGTTTGTATTATATGAAAGATCAAGCGAATCACCTTTCATGGGTGGGTTAAGGCCGAAATCGCCCCAGGCAAAAAAACCTCCAGGCATAACATCATAGCCTGTATGACGCAAAATGCTGAAACCCCAGGCACCAAAAGTAATTACAGCAATTACCGGGACTAAAAGATTTTTAAAAAGCACATTGGTGGCATTTTTTGATCTGATAAGGCCTGTTTCAACACAGGCAAAACCAAGATTCATGATAAAGACCAGAGCAGTTGCTATGATCATCCAAAGGTTATTAATGATAAGTGTTTGATCCATATATCCTGAATAATATTCTGTTTATAAAGCCGCTGTATCCCGTTCCCCAGAACGTATTCTGATCACCTGCTCAATGGCCGATACAAAAATTTTACCATCACCAATTTCTCCTGTACGGGCACTTTTTAAAATAGTGCTGATGATCTCTTCTGTTTTTTCATTTGAAGCCACTATCGTGAGTTTAGTCCGGGCAATGGAACCCAGATCGTATTCATGCCCTCTATAAACGGTTTTTTCCGTTTTTTGATTACCAACTCCTTTTACATCTTCAAATGTAAAAAAATCTATCCCGCATTTATGGAGAGACTCTTTAACGGGACTAAAAAGAGATGTACGTATGATCGCTTCAATTTTTTTCATAAAAGCTTGCTATGATTTTTAAACTTAACTGTTTTTTCTGACTTGTTTTCTTTCTTACATAGAATTCCCACAAATAAAGGTTATTAATCCAATGTTTTCAAACCGATAAGAGGTTAAAATATGAGCCTCTTTTTAATTTTTTTTTTATTTTATATTAGATAAGCTGTTATTTAAATCTTCTATTGCAAAACAACAGGATGTTTTTTTATGAAATTTTTAAAAACCTGGTGTATTATGTATATTTTATTTAAAAACAGCACCCAAAGAAAACAATTGTAATTTTAATTCGATTTAATAGAGGGGCAGTACCCTTTTACCAACATTTATTTTTTCATTTGGTATCTCATGTGGCATTTATACAGAAAATTTTCTTTTTGGATTCCTCTTTTTTACCTGATGCTTATATCTTCGGACCTCTATTCTCAGATAAATTCAGGCGGGATAGTTCCGCTTGCCCATGATACAGTTAAAGTCCATTACCAATTAATATCTAAAAAGGACACTTTATTTTCAACTTCTGATACTATCGTAATTGTAAGGGATTTTATAATTAAAGAAAAGATCGTTCCGGCAACGATAATACGCCAGATTATTCATGGGAATGATACACTTCTCATATCTACAGATACCCTGATGGCTGTAAACGATACCCTTGTGACAAGAATTGATACTATAAGAACGAGGAATGAAAAAATCCTATTAAGTATTGAGCAGTTTTCAAAAAAGAAAAATATTTTTTCCCGCCTGCTTAGAAATGTAGTAGTGTTTGAAAGAAAGCGGCCATTAAGTAGTATAGCAATTTCCCAGCAAACTGAAGATAAGCCTTATGAGAACTTTGATGGTAAAATCATCAGAGATATTGAGGTAAGGGTTATTGATGTTTTTGGCAGGTCAATCCAAAACCCTGATAAAAAGCCGAAAAGCTTGCTTGAAAAGGGTGGCAATTTTATTCATATTAAAAGTCAGCGCTGGATTATCCGTAACAAACTCCTGTTTAGAAGAGGTGAACGGCTTAACTCTCTGAAAATCTCTGAAAGTGAGCGGTTGCTCAGACAGGCAAATTTTATATACGATGCGCGGATCGTTGTAAAAGATATTCCGGGGAAGGACTCGGTTGATATTATTGTAATTTCTCAGGATGTCTGGAGCATAACAGGAGGGGCCGGCTATGATCCGGCCAATAAGTCACCGGATTTTTCTTTCCAGGAAGTGAATTTTCTTGGTTTGGGTCAGCAGGTTGGTGGTACAGTTAAATTTGACAGCAGGCTGCCTAAAGGATATAATTACTCCTGGAATTATGTCCTGAATAATATATACAAGTCTCTTATAACGGCTAATGTATATGATATATTTCTGAACGGCACGACCCGATATGGCGGAGGCCTGAATCGTGATTTTATTTCCCCATCAGTAAAATGGGCGGGAGGCCTCAATATCAGTTATAATCAGTTGCTGGCTCAAACAATAATTAATGACACTACAATTATCACCGGACCTTTAAACTCCCATCAGCAGGATATATGGTTTGGTTATTCAGCCAAGCTTTTCAATCAGGATATCGACAAATTCAAAGGGAATAGAATTATCGCTTCTGCAAGAATGACCAATACTAAATATTTTGAAAGACCTGTGATATTGGACTCTTCCATTTACCGGTATTTCAGCAGTCAATTTTACCTTGCCAGCATTGGTTATATTAATAGAAGATATTATAAGGATAACTACATCTTCCGGTTCGGAAGAACAGAAGATATTCCGACGGGAAGTATGCTTGCATTTGTCGGAGGAATTGAAAACCGGGAAGTAGGCAAAAGGCCATATTTTGGAGTAATGTCTGCCTGGAGCCGCTACAGTAAGAAACTTGGATATTTTTATACAGGGGCGGGAGCAGGTGGGTTTCACCAGAATGGATGGAAGCAGGCATTGATTTATAGCAGGACAATTTATTTTACACCATACATGGAGTTAGGGAATTGGGGATGGAGAAATTATATCGGGATCAGGTATACACACGGATATTCACAGTTGCCCGGAAACGTAATTACTATTAGTAATGCCACTGGTATACGGGGAATAAATCTGCCTCTGACTGGAAACCAGAAAATAGTGATGAACTGCGAAACAGATTTATTTCCTCCGCTTAATCTTGTGGGATTCAGAACGGCATTCGTACTTTTTGCAGATTTGGCGTGGATATCCAATGGGGGGAAATTAATTGATAAATCTAACTTTTATTCCGGTTATGGGTTAGGAATAAGATTTAGAAACGACCATTTGATTTTTAATACAATAGAGTTTCTTTTTGGATATTATCCCAATGTTGGAAAATTAGGGAGAAATCCATATAATTTCTCTAATTCACAGAAGACATTCTATAACTTCAATGATTTTCAGTTTTCCCGCCCTGATGTTATACCCTATTATAACTGATCTTTTTCTTCTTAACATTCAGCTCTCTTTAATTTTTCTTCAAAATAAGCTGCATTTACTCTCTTAAGTCCAAACAAATGGTGCATGACATGAGTTTTGATTTTTGTATAGCATAGGCATTGGGGCTTATTTCAATTGTTTAATTGATTTTCATACGCCTGAAAATGATATTTTTTGCAATCTTATTAATGAATTTCTATATAAAAAATATTCAGGCCGTGAATGGGGGCTTGGTGCACTTGTTTTCAGTATTCAAAATAGCGCCTTTCCCAATATAAATTTTTAATTGCGAAGAGCTGTTTATTGGAAGATTGTTGTTTTTTATTCTGGTGCTTTTATCGGGTTTCTAATTGGATTTAATTTTAATAATTAAAATATAAAGTATTAAGATTTTGAAAACTTTTTTTAAAATATTCCCGCTGTTTTTTTTGATGTTTATTTCAGCGAAAGTCAGTGGCATTGGTTTTCCAGGAGACAGCATGGTTCTTCACAGGTCTTCTTCATTGCTCCTGGAATCTTCTGGTCAGAAACTGCTTCCTCCGGCATTCAATAACGGGCTTAAAGGATTTAGTCAAACACATTCAACAAACTATAAAAGATGGACAGGGATTAAATATTCAGGATATATAAGATCTTTTACTCAGTTCCGCCACATGCCTGTAAGATATTATGGACCGGAAGATTTGATCACTCAAAACGGCCTTGACCTGTATAACGGAGGCTATAATGGTTATAACGAACCCTTAATGCTTTTAAGAATGGAGGGTGCGCCAACCAGTAAAACTTTTTTTAAAATAGAATACGCTTTTGATAACCAGATGGCAGGAAGGCTTATTGAAAATACATTCGCTTCAGGAAGCGGACCCAGCGCATCCAGCAACAGAAGAGCCTCTGCATATAGAATACTCCAGTTTCAGGCTGGCGCCAGCACAAAACTTGGTGAGTTTAAGCTAACCGCCGGAGGTGGTATACTTTGGCAAAGATTCAGTCAATTTACTCTTTGGCAATACCAATACAGGGATGATATGTTTGAAAGATATCCATGGGAGCCCGAAGGTTCCGCATGGCAAAACAGGTATAGCAAATATTATGGCGGAGGAACAATTCCACGTGATGCCAGGTGGGGCAATGCGGGTACTCAGGGTTTTATTATTGAAGGCAAGAGCCTTCCTATGGGATTTGAAGGTGGTTTGCTCTTTGGTAAAACAGACAATAGCGGAGGGTTTCAAACCTACGTAACAAGAACTCCTAAAAATGCTATAGCCGGAAAACTGGGCAAATCAATTGGACAACATAAATTGTTTGTGAATTATTTCAGTCAGTATGGCTTTCAGGATGTCCAGGCAAGATACAGAGTCAAACAACAGATTCTTACTATAGATGGAATCCTCAACTACGATAAGCTTAAAATTCTCTTTGAAGCAGGAGCCGGCAGGTTCATGGATTATATAGTTGTGAATGATAACCGTTACGAAAAAAATTCAGTTGCTCCGGGAGGTATTGATTATAACTGGAAAAATCCATGGAAGAGCCGCTGTATTAATGTGGTAATAGATAAAGGTAAATTCAATGTTCAGCTATATTCTATTTCTAAAACTGTAGTCAATGTCAATAGTGAAGTTATTAATTCCGCCAATAGTCATGCTTTGGGGAGTATATCGTCTATTAACACTGTCAATGATATTACCACTTTTGCAGGAATAATCACTGATATAGGCCAGATGACGAATAACAGACAAGCATTGAACCTGAAATTTGAAAACAATGAGAAGAAATTCAAATATCTGATCGCCACTGGAATCGGACAGGAAATAGAAAATCTTGGGAAAAACAATCCCAAATTTAATGCAGTCACAGTCCAGCACCGTGCCAATGCTTTTACCAGGTCACGTTTCGGATATTACAATAATAGCCTTGGGCCTTATGGCAGGGTAACCAATATATTCAGAAGATCCTTTGAAACATTTGCCATTACCGATGTGAATCCTGATTACAAAAAATCCTATAATAATCTTGATATCAATCTGAAATACAAAATCTCTTTCCTGAAGAAGGAAATGATATTTATCAATTACATCAATGCTAATACAGTTCAGATTGGACTGATGCCTAAGTTTTCCAAGGCAGCGTTTGTGCGCACTTTCTATGAAGAGTTTACTACATTTTATTCCCTTCATCCCAAGATTAGTCTGGTAGCATTCTTTA
>DATMOV010000429.1:0-5877 GCA_035568055.1 Cytophagaceae bacterium | reverse complement strand
GCGCATGCCCGCAATGATCAATAAAATGAAGCTCCGAATCCGGCATGAGCCTGTTAAATTCATGCGCGACCAAAGGAGGAGTGATTGTGTCATTCAGGCCCCAGATCAGCAAGGTAGGAACTGTGATCTTACTGATATCTTTGGCCATATTATGCCTTTGCGCTGAACGTGCTATATTCACTATCCGCATACACTTGGGAATATTCCTGGTGATCTCAAATACCTCATCTATGAGTTCTTTAGTAGCTGTTCTGGGATCATAGAAAGTATATTGTACACGCTCTTTCACAAAATCATAAGATCCTCTTTTAGGATAAGATCCACCCATCGTATTCTCAAACAAACCTGAGCTTCCCGTAAGAGCCAATTTCTTAACCTTTTCTTTATTTTTTAATGTGTATGCAAGCCCGACATGCCCTCCCAGTGAGTTTCCCAGAAGGGTCATGTTATTCAGGTTTTTAAATTTTACGAAGCCTTCAATGAAATTTACCAACCCTTCAACACTTGCCGACTTAATTGGCATTTCATAAATTGGCATAACAGGGATGATAACCCTGTGAGTAGGAGAAAAAGCTTTGATAACGGCTTCCCAGTTGCTGAGGGCTCCAAATAAACCATGAAGCAATAACACTACTTCACCTTTACCTTCTTCAAGATATTTAAATCCTTGTTCTTCTTTTAATTGATAGCTCATAGAAGCTGGTAATTTATGATTACAACTTGCAAAATAAGACAAAGTTTCAGAATATTCAATTCTCCGTATAAGTAGTCAAACTCCAGTTTTTAAGTAATTGAAGTCCGCATTCAGTAAGGATCGCTTCGGGATGAAATTGCAAACCGTATATTGGCAAGGAAATATGCCGGAAGGCCATGATTTCATTTTCAGGCGTATGAGCCAGCACTTTTAATGCAGGGGGAAGATTTTCTGTGATTAAGGAATGATATCTGACAACATTGATATGATCAGGTATATTGTTAAAAATGGGATCAGGATAACAGGTGATCAGTGATATTTTTCCATGCATCGGGTATTTTGCTTTTCTTACAGAAGCTCCGAAATAGGCCGCAAGCGCCTGATGCCCCAGGCAGATCCCGAGTATAGGCAATTTATCGTGGTAATAATCAATCAGAGCCATCAGATTACCGGCAACCTCAGGCTTGCCCGGACCAGGAGAAAACACCACTGCCTGATAATCTTTCAAAATTATTTTTTCTATGGGTACATCATTTCGGATTACCTCACAGTTGAGCCCTATCTGATAGAGGTAATCCTGTAGATTATAAGTAAAGGAATCAAAGTTGTCAAGCAGGAGGATCATTGAAATGTTACCCCTGTAATGTTTTTCTTATGGAAGGAAAGATGTCCTGAAAAGGTATCACATAGCTCACCCACGATACAACTTTTGGTGCAAAGCCAATCAGCTCCTGATATAAAAAAGCACCCATCGTATAAGATCTTGGAAGGTCAATTTTTGAATGATGGCATAACCATATCATGAGGCTTAAGCCAAAAGCCATTTCGCATACACCCAGCAAAGCTCCGGCGTATTTATCAAATTTTCCTAACAGGGTATAGTCTATGATCTTCTTCAGGAGTTTGCTCAATAAATAAATTAAAAAAAATACCAGCACGAATATAAGTACGAAAGCTAAAAAAGGCACAAAGCTGTTTCCTTCAAAATGAGGAGCCAGATACTCTATGCCTGAATGCAGCAGCTTGAATGCTGAAATAACAGCAATGATCAAAGCAAAAAAGGAAAGGATCTGCAAAAGCAGGCCCTTCTTATAGCCATTCCAGGCTCCCACCAATAGCAGTATCAGCAAAAAGATATCGAGGATCTTCAATTGTTCTACGAGTTCAATAATGATTTAACCATGAATGAAATTACTTTCCCCTCCGCAAGGCCGGAAAGCTCTTTGGTGGCAATGGCCATCACTTTGCCCATATCCTGCGGCCCTTTAGCTCCACTGTCCTTGATAATCACTTTTAGCTTTTCTATCAACTCCTCTTCGGATAATTGCTTTGGAAGATATCGTTCGATCACACTCAACTCATCGAGTTCTATCTTTTCAAGATCTTTTCTTCCTTGTCCGGAATAAATCTCTGCGGAGTCTTTTCTTTGCTTGGCTGCTTTCATTAAAAGCTTGACCTCTGCCTCCGGACTAATGGCTTCCACCGCTCCCTTTTCAGTTTCAGCAAGGAGAATTTGAGATTTGATCGCACGAAGGGCTCTCAACTCATCTTTTTCCTTTGCAAGCATCGCTTTCTTAATATCCGCTTCTATTTGCTCTTTTAATGCCATATTTGAATTTTAATTTATAAGTGAGAATTTTGAAATTCTTAACAAAATAAGCATTCAAACATTAACATTCAAAATCAATGACCAGGTTAAGTGTAAATATTAATAAAATCGCAACCTTGAGAAACGCCCGCGGCGGGAATAATCCTGATGTGCTGAAGGCTGCCATCGACTGTGAAAGATTTGGTGCGCAAGGTATCACAGTGCATCCGCGGCCAGATGAAAGGCATATACGGTACAATGATGTGATGTCACTTAGAAAAATCGTTACCACAGAATTTAATATAGAGGGGAATCCCGATTTAAAATTTATGGAACTGATAAGAGAGCTGAAGCCCCACCAGGTCACTCTGGTGCCAGATCCTCCCGGAGCTATTACTTCTAATGCAGGCTGGGATACAGTCAAGCACCAAAGCAGACTCAAAGATATTATCTCCGAATTTAAAAGTCTCGGTATTCGCACTTCCATATTTGTGGATGCCTCAGAAAAAATGGTGGAGGGTGCAGCAAAAACCAATACAGACAGGGTTGAACTTTATACCGAGCCTTACGCCTCGCATTTTCATAAAAACAAAGAACAAGCAATTGCTCCATACATTCTGGCAGCAAAGCTGGCAGGAGATCTTAAACTGGAGCTGAATGCCGGACATGATCTTGATCTGCATAATCTAAAGTATTTTAAAAATAATATTCCGGGACTGCTTGAAGTATCCATCGGGCATGCACTGATTTGTGACGCGCTTTACCTCGGACTGGAAAATACGATTCAGCTGTATTTAAGAGAGCTTGAATGAACAGTGTTAGAGAACTCAAGTATTAAAGTTTCGCAAATATTGGATACTATAGTACTTTAACACATTAACACTTTTTTACCATGAAATTATTTTACAGAGAACTCGGTTCCGGAAACCCCATCGTAATCCTTCACGGCGTTTTTGGCTCCTGCGACAATTGGCTGACGGTCTCAAAAGGCCTGGCTGAAACACATAAAGTATATCTGCTGGATGCCAGAAATCACGGACATTCCCCAAAATCGGATGCATTCAATTATTCCGTGATGGCCAATGATCTTAAAGAATTTTTATCGGATCATGCTATTGAAAAACCATCTTTGATCGGCCATTCCATGGGTGGCAAAACAGTCATGAAGTTCGCCTCTATGCATCCATTTCTGCCTGAGAAGCTTGTGATCGTGGATATTTCTCCGCGATACTATAAACGGCATCACGATTCGATTATCGATGGCTTGAAAAGTATTGACCTGAAAAATCTAAAAAGCCGACAGGAGGCAGATTTGCAATTATCAAAGTTTGAACCGGACTTTGGAGTGCGGCAATTTCTTTTGAAAAATCTTTATAGGGATGAAAACAATGAATTTCAATGGAGAATTAACCTACCTGTCATTGCAAAAAATATTGACAATGTGGGCGAAGCGCTGGACGAAAACACCAGGATAAAGAATCCTGCATTATTTATAAGAGGGGCGAAATCGAATTATATTCAGGAAGATGACGAGAGTCTGATCAGGAAAATTTTTGCGAATGTCAGAATCGAAACAATAGCAGACGCCGGCCATTGGGTGCAGGCAGAGAAGCCAAAAGAATTTCTTGAAAGGGTCAGCAATTTTCTGGTTTGATCAATATTTTTTCAAAAATATTTCATCCGGAGTAAACCTTTTTGGTTCTCAGGAGTCTAATTAGGAAATATAAAATACAACTATGAAAAAAACAATCTTATCAGTTACGCTGGCTGTATTCTTTCAGCTGGCAGCTTTCCAGACAGTTTTCAGTCAGACTACTGCAAACAACAAAGCTAAAGAGCATTCTCCTGAGCAAAGGGCAGATGTTCATGTTAAAAAAATGACACAGGATCTTAGCCTTAGCTCAGATCAAGTGCCAAAAGTAAAAGCAATTGTCCTTGACAAAACTCAAAAAATGGATGCTATAAAAGCTAAATATGCAAATTCCACTGATAAAAAAGCGATGCATCAGGAAATGAAAACCATCCATGATCAGAAAGAAACTGAATTGAAGGCCGTGCTTACTCCTGAGCAATACACCAAACATGTTCAGATGAGAGAGCAGGAAAAGCAAAAGAGAATGCAGAATAAGCAAGATAGCCATCATGAAGATTATACAAAGTAGAGTTCATATATAACAATTAAAAAAAGAGAGTATTAGAACTGTTTCTAATACTCTCTTTTTGCATTTCAAATCGAAGGAGAACAATATCCTTCCCGATTTTATTTTTACATAAGGTCCAATTAGTAAAATTTTTATGGTGCTATTTTACTTTTTGGATCAGGTAAAAGATGAGTGATAAAATAATGCTTATCAGAACACTGCTGGCAAGCGGAAAATAAAAAGACCAGTTTTTTCCTTTCATGGAAAAATCTCCAGGCAGTTTGCCAATGAAGGGTATTTTTCCAAAAATCAGGATCAGCAGGCCTGCTGCAACCATGACGCCTCCCATAATCAGCAACGTTTTTCCTAAACCACTCCAGTCTTCCATAAATATATTTTTAATTTGATTCTGCTGATAATACTATAATTTAGCAAAAATACTCTTCACAAATTTAATGAAAACAGAAAACAAAGGCCGCCTCTTTCTTATACCAAATGTACTTGCACCAGGAACATCCAGTCAGGTGCTTCCTCCACAGATCAAAAATTGTATCGAAGAAACAGACTATTATTTCGCGGAAGAGATTCGTACTGCCAGAAGATTTTTAAGCGAACTTAAAATTTCAAGACCTATCGAAAGCCTTTTCTTTTTTGAAGTGAATAAAGATACAAGCGCTGAAACAATTAAAAGTTACTTCGCTCAGGTTCCTTCCGGTAAAAATATTGGAGTGATCTCCGAAGCCGGCTGCCCGGGAATCGCCGACCCTGGCGCAATGGCTGTTGATCATGCGCATAAAATCGGAATGGAAGTTTGTCCGCTGGTAGGACCTTCTTCCATACTCCTTGCTTTGATAGGCTCCGGCCTCAATGGCCAGTCCTTTGAGTTTCATGGTTATTTGCCAATTCAGAAAGCTGAAAGAGCAAAGGCTATAAGAGATCTGGAGTCTGAAAGCCGCAAGACCAGGAAAACACAAATATTTATGGAAACGCCATACAGAAATAATCAGATGCTGGAGGACATCATGGACGTTTGCGCCGGGCCCACCCACCTCTGCCTGGCGGCCAGCCTCACTTCAGAGGCACAATATATTAAAACCAGAAAGATCATCGACTGGAGAGGGGATTTGCCTGATCTCCATAAAAAGCCCGCGATATTTTTACTTCAGGTATAGACCTGACAGGTTTTTGAAACCTTACAGGTCTTATATTAAAGTACAACCCTGAAATTTTACAGGAAATTTCTTTTTTATTGAATTTGATCTAACTTTGACCGGTACAAAAAATACTTCTATAAATTATGCCTTATTTATTTACTTCAGAATCAGTTTCAGAAGGACACCCAGACAAAGTTGCTGATCAGATTTCAGACGCAGTGCTGGATGCAATGCTCACCCAGGATCCGGACTCAAGAGTCGCATGTGAAACCCTTGTAACGACAGGACTTGTAGTGGTTG
>DATMOV010000428.1:0-3042 GCA_035568055.1 Cytophagaceae bacterium | reverse complement strand
AGTTGCACATCATAATGGAGCATATCCCAGGTAATTTCATTTCCGGCAGCCATCCATTTATTAAGCCAAACTGCCTGATTGCCGTTGATCTCAATTCCCGCACGTTCAGCAGCAAGTTTACGGTCCATCATCGTCGCTTCCACAACCAGCCTTCCATTTTCTTTTAATCTGAAAGCTGTTTCTTTTACAACAGCGAAGGCCTGCGGAAGTATTCTGAGAAGTGTTTCTTCAAGCTTTTTATCGCGATCCTTTTCAAGTTTATCAATTTCATTGAAAAAATCTTCTTTCTGATTGATATCCAATTCAGGATTATCCGCTATGCTTGCATGCAGTTTGCTAAGTTCTGCGTCAATCTCTTTAAGATCTGAAGCAATGATTTTTTTTAATTCCGCCGTCCTGCCCCTCAGTTGCTCATCACTCAGCTTTCTAAGCTTGGCATATTCTTCATTTATTTTAGGAACATAAGGCATGAGCTCTTTCAGGTCCCGTTCCGCTTTGCTTCCAAAAACTTTAACTATTCCCTTGGTGATGATATCAAACATTTACTCAAAATTTAAAATGAAAATCAGATTATATATTATAATTCCTGGCAAGGATCAGATTTTAATAATGATCCCGGGAAATTCTTTAGCAACAAAGTTTAAATTTACTGTTTTTTTATAATTAAAACAGGATAATTCATGCAAAGCTCAGACTTCTATAACTCCTGAATATACTTGCTTTGCAGGCCCTATCAGATAAATATCGCTAAACTTGTTTTCTTTTTTCTCAAATGATACGCTGAGTTCCCCTCCAAGCGTAACAATATTTACCGGACTTTTCATTCCATTAAATGATGCCGCTATGGCAGCCGCTGTAACGCCAGTACCGCAGGAGTATGTCTCATCTTCCACACCTCTTTCATAGGTCCGTACCCACAATTTGGCCCCTGATTTTTCCATGAAATTTACATTGGTGCCTGCTTTCTTAAACCGCTCGCTGTTGCGGATCTTTTTTCCTTCCTGAAAAACAGGATAATCTTTAATATTTTCTACAAACTTCACATAATGAGGCGAGCCGGTATTCAGGTAATAATGATCCTGGTTGCTTTCAACTTCGTTTACATCGCTCATCTTCAGATATACCTTACGGTCTTTGATATATGCGTCATGCTCGCCGTCAATAGCCAGGAATGTGGTTTCCTTTTTGATCACGCCCATATCATGCGCGAACTGCACGATGCAGCGCCCGCCATTGCCACACATAGAGCTCGGATTGCCATCTGAATTAAAATATACCATCTGAAAATCATAAGCTGGATCCAGATGATCTTCCAGGAGGATAAAGCCATCGCCGCCAATGCCAAAACGACGGTCGCACAGCTGTTTAATGAGGGCGTTATCTTTAATGTCAAAAGAATCCTCTTTACGGTTATCAACCATAATAAAGTCGTTTCCTGTGCCCTGATATTTGAAAAAATTAAGTTTCATATAATTCTGCTATCCAAAATAGTGCGAAATAAAATTTTTAAGCCATTTTGTCCTGATTACTCCATTTATTTTAGATAAATATTACCGCTTTACCTGTTGTTATAACTAAAAAGCCGGCTTTTTGGCCGGCTTTCGTAATGGATATTTTGAGAAATTTTATTTGGCGTCCGTTTCGGCCACCAGATATTTCTTGTCTTCTTTAATTTTAGCGCCTTTACCGGCTTTATCTCTCAGATAGAACAATTTCGCTCTTCTTACAGATCCTTTTCTTACCATCTCGATTTTATCAAGGCTTGGGGAAAGTAGGGGGAAGATCCTTTCTACAGCGACACCATTAGAAACTTTTCTTACAGTGAAAGTTTCGCCATTGGTGTTCAGATTTTTTCTCTGAATTACAACACCTTGATATTGCTGAATTCTTTCTTTGGTTCCTTCAGTGATCTTCACATGAACATTGATAGTATCTCCAGCCTTGAATGCAGGTATTGATTCTCTTTTACCTTTGAACTCTTCTGAAAGTAATTTTAGTAACTCATTCATATAATTAAATTTTCTTTTGCAAAAACGGACTGCAAATATAATTAATTTTTCTTTTGTAGCACAGATTCTTAAGATTTCTTTTGATTACACAGATATAAAACGGCAAATTTCAGATGTTTCTTAAGCGTTTCTATCTTTTAACAGATCCGGCCTTCTCTGGCTGGTTCTTTCAACAGCTTTATCATGTCTCCACTTCTCAATCTGGCCTTCGTGGCCTGACAATAATATATCCGGCACCTTTATTCCCTGATAATCCGCGGGGCGGGTATAGACAGGGGGAGCCAGCAGGTCGTCCTGGAAAGAATCGGTTAAAGCGGAAGTTTCATCAGAAAGTACGCCTGGTATAAGCCTGATCACGGCATCGCTTACTATGGCAGCCGGCAGTTCTCCCCCGGATAATACATAGTCTCCTATGCTGATCTCGTGTGTAATAAAATGTTTCCTTACCCTTTCATCCACGCCTTTATAATGTCCGCACAGAATAATTATATTGTGGAGCAGTGATAATTTATTAGCAGCTTTCTGGTTGAATAGCTCGCCATCGGGTGACATATAAATTATCGCATCATAAGTCCGGTCTTTCTTTAAAGCTTTGAGGCAGTTGTCAA
Organism: Cytophagaceae bacterium; assembly: GCA_035568055.1. Lineage (GTDB taxonomy): Bacteria > Bacteroidota > Bacteroidia > Cytophagales > Cytophagaceae > DATMOV01. The sequence goes on along the minus strand of DATMOV010000428.1, from coordinate 425 downwards.
TTGGCTCAATCATCAGAACCATCCCGGCCCCGCCACCATAAGCATAGTCGTCAACCTGCTTATGGTTGTAGGTGGTATAATCCCTGAGGTCATGGACACAAACTTCTGCCAGCTGTTTATCCTGAGCTCTTTTCAGAATAGACTGGGCAAAAAAACTGTCCAGCAGTTTTGGAAGGCAGGTGATGATATCTATTCTCATTTATTCTTCCTCCTGATCGTCCATGTATAAGTCAAGCAAACCCTCCGGCAGATCAACCTGAAGAATTTTCTTTTTATGGTCTGCTTTCAGCAGTATATGCTCGTTCACAGGTATCAGCACTTCTTTTTCTTTCCAGGCCATCGCCAGCATCTCCTGACCGGGCATGATATACACTTCGGTAATTTTGCCCAGCATACCAAGGTTTTTATCATTGACCTGATATCCG
>DATMOV010000427.1:0-9393 GCA_035568055.1 Cytophagaceae bacterium | reverse complement strand
AATGGGATACAGGCGCAGGCCAGGCAATATTGGAATCTGCGGGGGGCAAAATGCTTGATAATCATAACGAACCATTCACTTATAACAAGAAGTCATTAACAAACGGCAGTTTTCTCTGTTTATCTTATATAAAGTAGCTTATTCCGATTTTAGACGAACACGGACGGCTATGGTACATGAGATTAAAAACAGAGATTTCACTTATACTGATTGTCAAAAGCCTCGTCTTTGTCATAGTTTGTACGGCTATATTTTATTATAGCGCACAAACTGCACTGGTCACACAAATCAATAATCAGCTCGAATCTTTATCCCAAACAAAAGAAAACCGCCTGAAAAGCACTATAGAAAAAAGACTGGAAGAGCTATACCTGGTCAATAATAACTCAATCATCAGGAATAACCTTATTGATTATAATTCAAAACACAAGCAAACATATATTTTCGAGATCAATAAAGCGATTAGCTTGCTACGCAAAAATATTTCCAGCTGCAGGCATATTCATATTCTTGATCTTGATGGAAAAGTGTTGGCCAGCACACGGAAAAATGGGCAGCTGCAAAATTTTTCAACTAAACAATGTTTCTATCACGCGAGAAAAGGAGAGCCATGTCTGCATGAATTTTTCAAGGATGAAGAAAATCGCCTTAACCATTATATCGCATCAAGGATCTATTCAGGGCTCCAGCCTATAGGTATTGTTATTATTGAATCAGCCGCGGATGAAATTCTTTCAATATGCAATGATTATACGGGGCTTGGTAAAACAGGAGAAACAACGCTTTCAAAAAGAGATTCAACCGGTTCAGCTTTATCCGTTACTCCACTCAGGTTTATGCCTGAAGCCTCACTGACCAGAAGTGTTCCTAAAGATGATCAGAATTTTGAGATGAACCTTGCTCTTGCCGGCAAAGAAAAATTTTTCGAAGATGTGCTGGATTACAGGTCGGAGCATGTAATGGCTTCTACCAGGTATATTGAAGGTACTGGATGGGGGATGGTTACCAAAATCGATAGGAGAGAAGGTCTTGCCTCTCTGGACTATCTTAGAAATATCACTCTGGTGATTACAATAGGGACGGTTTTTCTACTTATTGTTTCTTCTTTTATGTTTGCTGATTATGTAGTAAAGCCTATTAAGCTTATCACCAATACCGCATCCAGAATCAGCGAAGGTGATTTATCACAACGTGTGAATTTTGAAAGTGCCAATGAGCTGGGCATTCTTGCCAGTTCTTTTAACAAGATGACTGAAAGCCTGATCGAGGCTAAGAAAAAAGTAGAGCATAAGGTGGAAGAGCTGGACAAGTCTAATGAGGCTTTGAACAAATTCGCTTATATCGTTTCTCATGACCTTAAAGCACCTCTCAATTCTGTGAAGGGCATCACGGAACTTCTTAAAATGGAATTAAAAGAAAAACTGGATGATGATGGGCGCAAGATGCTTGATATGCTGACGGTAAAAGTGAATGGCATGCAGGATCTCATTACTACACTCCTGCATTATTCGCAGATTGGATCTGAACCAAACAAAGAATTGGTCGACCTGCAGGAAGTAGTAACTATCGCCATCGAAAATATTTCTCCGCCTGCTTACATTCAAATCAGTATTGAAAATGATCTTCCTTCTCTGCAGTGGGATAGAACAAGTGCCTTACAGGTATTTCAGAATCTTATCGGCAATGCTGTGAAATATATGGATAAGTCCGGGGGCTCTGTCAGGATAGGAGTAGAGCGGGAAGAAGGGCTGTATAGATTTTGTGTGACAGATGATGGTCCTGGAATAGATCCGAAACATCATCAGAAAATATTTGAGATCTTTCAGACTATTCATGCCAAGAACAATGATAGCAGTGGTATCGGCCTTGCCATCGTAAAAAAAATTGTTGAAAATGCCGGCGGTAAAGTTTGGGTAGAATCTGAACAAAGCAAGGGCGCTTCCTTTATTTTTACTATTCCTTTAGAATCCTGATTTTTTATCAGTTTGTATTTCTTATTCCTTGCATGTAATTTGTGAGGTTACTTAAGTGATATAACAGGAATAAAAGGCATGGATCACAATATCTCATATTCAATTGTAATTCCAGTTTACAATAGCACACAGTCATTGCAGGAACTGGCTGGCAGGATTGATATGGTATTCCGGACGGAGATCAAAGATTCTTATGAGATTATTTTTGTAGATGATGCTTCTTCCAATAAAGAAACCTGGAAGATTCTGGAACTGCTTTCAAAACAACATGAAAATATCAGAAGCATTCAGCTCATGCGTAATTTTGGAAAGCAGGGAGCTATGATGTGCGGCTTTATGGAAGTGAAGGGAAAATATGTCATTACAATGGATGATGACCTGCAGCACTTCCCTGAAGATATTCCAGTTCTGATCAGCTTGAAAGATCATGATATTGTGATCGGAAAATTTTCTGTCAAAAAGCATAGCTTCACTAAAAAAATTTATAGCAGCCTCAATAGCTGGTTTGAAGAGAAGCTAATCGGCAAACCAAAGCATATCACCAATACTCCTTTCAAACTGATCAAGTCTGAAGTGATTGAGGTAATCAAAAATATCAGGACATCTCATCCGTATGTTCCGGCATTATTATTTTTTGCTACGCATGATGTGGTGATGGCCGAAGTGAATCATGGTGCGAGGGCATACGACAGCTCCGGTTTTACCTTTGAAAAAATGTACCGGACTTTTTCCAATATGCTTTTCAATAATTCATCTTTTCTGCTTCAGCTTATTGCCGTGATGGGTGTGAGTATTTCCTTGCTTAGCTTTATTTTCGGCGGATATTTTCTGGTAAAAAAACTGGCTGTTGGTATAGCAGTACCAGGCTGGGCTTCGCTGATGGTCGTACTTTTATTTATAGGCGGGCTGATTCTTTTCTCTTTAGGTGTTGTGGGGGAATACCTGATAAGGATCATTAATGGTATTGAAAACAAGCCGGCATACCTTGTAAGAAAGAAGATAGGGGGCTAAGGATGTCAGGCAAAATGGTGGTGATATTGCAATCGGGCTACATACCATGGAAAGGTTATTTCGACCTGATCAATCTTGCCGATGAATTTATTTTTTATGATGATGTGCAATACACGCGGCTGGACTGGCGCAACAGAAATAAGATCAAAACTTCTGTAGGGGTGAAATGGCTCACGATTCCGGTGGGCTATAAAATGGACTGGAAGATTTATGAGGTGGAAATGAAGAAACAAGGCTGGAAAGAAAAGCATAAAAAGACTATCGAACAGAATTACAGCAGAGCAGCATATTTCAATGAGTTTAAAAATATATTGGATGAGCTGTATGATAATGATATTAATAATCTCTCAGAGTTTAACCAAAGAGCTATCAGGATCATCGCGGGAAAATTGGGGATAACGACAAAGTTCAGCGATGTAAGAGATTACTCTCCCGAAGGATATCGTACAGAAAGGCTCATTGATTTATTGAAAAAGTCAGGTGCCGATAAATATATATCAGGGCCATCCGCAAAAAATTATCTGGTAGAAAATCGTTTTGAAGAAGAAGGGATCAAACTGGAATATTTCTCATACGAAGGATATCCTGAATATACTCAGCTTTATGGTCATTTTGTGCATGAAGTTTCTATACTCGATCTGATTTTTAATGAAGGGAATAACGCAGTAAAATTTATGAAAACCTTCTCATGAATCATCTTTTTATAACGGGCACTTACCGTTCAGGCAGTACGTTGCTGCAAAAAATCATTGGTGCGCATCCTTCCGCCGGTATATTTCTTCAGCCCTGCGCCCCACTGTTCTTTTACACTAAAAATAAATTTTATCAGAAGCATGACTTGCAAAAAACTTATTCTATTGATCCAGCCTTCCCCATGGCCGGATTCGCCTGGGAAGAATTATATAATTTTCTGGAATCGGAAATTTTCAATAGTCTGGATCTAAAATTGGTTTTTGAGCATATAGAAAAATACAAGGGTATATTAACTCCGGGAGTAGGAAAGGTGGAAGACAAAGTAAAAGAAGAAATTTTTTTTAAAATATATTTACAGATCATAAGCCTGCTAAATCATGAAGGTAAACCGTGCGTTGGCAGTAAAGAAATCTTGTGTGAAGAGTTTACTCCGTATTTTATCAGAAAAGGCATTAAGGTAATTATCGTTGTTCGCGATCCGAGGGATATTATTTGTTCGCTCAACTTTGGCAAAGGTTCTGATTTTACCGGCGAGATCAGACCATTGCTATATTCACTGCGTTTATGGAGGAAGAGTATAGCTTTCTCAATCCTTAATTTATCCTCTCCTGATTTTATGATGATCAGGTATGAAGATTTGGTAGTTAATCAGAATGATGTTTTAAAAGGAATATTTTCTTTTCTCGGATTAAATCCGGAAGTAAATGTGCTTGTGAATAAATCGTGGAAAGGCAATTCCTCATTCGGTGAATTAAATTCTGTTTCTGACAGTTCGGTAGGGAATTATAAAAAAATGCTGGATGAAAATACTATAGCTTATATCGAAAATGTATGTCGTCCCGAAATGAATTGGGCGGGCTACGAATTCGTGAACAATCATTTAAGGATTGAGAATATCCGTTTATATCAGGAGCCTTTTAAAATTAAACATCGGAATTTCGGACAAGGATATTCTTCCGACCCAATTAATATGTTGGACGAGATCCTTAGAATAAAATTACTACGAGAAAAAAATGTCCATAAAGAAGAGCAGCTTTCTTATTTCCTTTTTCCGGAAGTATATCATCAATTAAAAGATAATCTCTGATGGAAATAAAAATTGTGGTCTCAGAAGATGGCTCAAATACTCTATACCTTCCTCATCTCAACGAAACTTATCATTCATTGCATGGAGCCGTGCAGGAGTCGGAACATGTGTTTTTAAAGCATGGCATTTTCCATCTTTCCTCATCAAAGAAAAAGCTCACAGTTTTAGAAATTGGCTTTGGCACCGGGCTTAACGCTTTACTTACATACCGGCTTGCGATAAACATTGGAGTGCAAATCGACTATCATACCATCGAAGCATTTCCTTTGAAAGATGAAATCGTCAAACAATTAAATTACCCATCTATTTTTGCCGCGGAAAAGCTGGATGAGTTTTTTTATTATCTGCATTCCTGTGCATGGGATAAACCTCATCACCTGAGCGCTAATTTTATTTTTCATAAATATTTAACCAGGCTCGAAGAATTTAATCCGCAGGATTTAAAAGCAGATGTGGTTTTCTACGATGCCTTCGCACCAGGCAAGCAGCCTGAAATGTGGGAGCTGGATAAATTTGAGAAGTTGCATGCGTTATTGAATCCTGGTGGAGTATTGGTAAGCTATTGTGCCAGCGGACAATTCAAGCGAAACCTGAAAGCTGCAGGATTTATTGTAGAGTCTTTACCAGGTCCGCCGGGCAAGAAAGAAATGACGAGAGGGGTGAGATATTGATTTTGAGATAAATATTGTAATGCCAGTAGTTAAATAAAATCATCTTTCATATATTGTTTTTCATTAGAGCCTTATTGTTTAATTTTATTTTCATGAAAAAAATAAAGATTCTTTTTGTTATTCTATCTCTTACTTTTATTGCTGCCTTTGTAGAAAAAGATAAAGTTGGAAAATTTGTTGGAGTCAGAGGTAAGGAGATAATTACTCCGGATGGTAAACCCATATTGCTGAAAGGTATCAATCTTGGAAACTGGCTGGTTCCGGAAGGTTATATGTTCAAATTTAAGAAAACGAGTTCGCCCCGCCTCATTGATCAGGCAATCATTGAATTAACAGGCCCTGAAAAATCAACGCTTTTTTGGAATGAATACCTGAATACTTATATCACCAAAGAAGATATTCTTTATATCAAAAAGCTTGGATTCAATCATGTTCGGGTACCATTTAATTACAAGATGCTTACGGATGAATATTATTTAGGAAAAAATAATCGAGGATATGAATTTCTTGACCGTGTGGTAAAGTGGTGTAAGGAAGCGGAAATGTATGTATTGCTTGATATGCATTGCGCTCCATGCGGACAAACCGGTGATAATATTGATGATAGTTATGGCTATCCTTTTTTATTCGAGAGTCCACAATGTCAGGAAAAAATAACTTCAATCTGGAAGGACATCGCTGTTCATTACAAAGATGAATCTATTATTTTAGGTTATGATCTGATGAACGAACCTATCGCTCATTATTTTGAAAATAGAGATACCTTGAATAAGAGCCTTGTTCCTTTATACAAAAAAATTACGAAAGCAATCAGGGAAGTTGATCCAAATCATTTGATTTTTTTAGGAGGAGCACAATGGAATACTAATTTCAAAATATTCGATAAGCCTTTTGACGATAAGCTTGTTTATACTTTTCACAAATATTGGTTTAAAGTCGAACCCGGCGCGATTCAGGAGTATATCAATTTCAGAGACAAATATAATGTGCCGATTTACATTGGAGAAACAGGAGAAAATACAGATGAATGGATCAAGGATTTCAGAGTCCTTCTGGAAGATAATAATATTGGATGGTGCTTTTGGCCATATAAAAAAATGGATAATCCCAGGTGCATTGTTTCTTTTAAAATTCCCGAAGGCTACCAAAATATAATCGCTTATGCAGATTCAAGCCGTCAAAGCTTTGAAGAAATACGTAACAAAAGATTGTTAGTAAAACAAGCCGATGAAACATTGCACCAATTTAATTTAGAATCAAAGATGGAAAACTGTTACTTTAATGCAGGCTATATTGAAGCCCTGGGATTAAAGCCAGTCAAAATAAAATAAACTATTCATTCATTCATCCTCCGGGACTTTAAGGTTTGTAATAAAGTATAACATTTCCAGAACCGAACGATTTTGTTTTTAGTAATTTCAGATTTATCCTGCTTTTAATATTTCTGAATAAAGGTATGCCGTTACCCAGAACAACAGGATTCACAATAATCCTATATTCATCAATTAAGCCGAATTGCATAAAAGCAGATACTATGCTGCCACTGCCAAATATTACCATGTCCTTGCCTGGCTGTTGTTTTAATTCCGAAATTTCTCCCGCGATATTTTCTTTAACAAGCCTTGTGTTTTGCCATTCCACCGACGGCAGCGTTTTTGAAAAAACAATTTTCGGTAAATTATTCATCTTGTTGGCAATGATTGAGTCATCTTTAATAGCCTGTGGAGATGGCCAGTAATCTGCCAATAATTGATAAGTAACCCGGCCAAATAAAATTGTGTCTGCCGAATTGAGCATTTCGTTAGCATAATCATTAAACTCCGCGTCTACATTATGCCATTCTACTTCTCCATTTGGTCCTGCAAAGAAACCATCAACTGTGACCATCTCTGATGCGATTAATTTTCTCATTCTTTAGTTTATTTAATGATGCGTTGCTTCTACAAATTCTTTCAAACCTTTACCAATAATCGATGTCCATCCTTCTGCAAAATTTCTTTTGGCAAAATCAGCGTTGCTTGCTGGAAAAGTTTCTAAACCTGCGTGAGTAAGTTTTAGTTTCGTTTTATTTCCTTCGGCAAACAATTCAAACGTTACATAAGAAATACCTTCATAGCCATCGTATCGCCAGCTATAAGTGAGTTTTTCATTTGGTATTACTTCGGTTATTTTACAAAGATGTAAGTACGGATTATTTTCATCCTTCCCGCCGGTGAATTGAAATTCAAAACCAACTTCTGGTTTAAATCCCGGAAGGTCGAAATACCATTGCTTCATATCGTTTTTGTCGGTAATGGCTTTCCATACTTTCTCAATAAGTGCATTATAAGTCCGTTCAACAACCAAAGATTCATTTTTCATTTTGTTTTTTATTATGGTTTCTTTAACTCATTGTTCTCACGCTCAATTTTTTGCCGTATTTTTAGAAATTAAATTTTCGTTAAATATTTTTCCAAACGGACCAGACTTTGGCTCCAGCCTTCTTCCATTCCATCCAGGTATTGTTTCGCTTCAGCGGTTACTTTTGAAATGGTCGCTTTCATGGTCAATTTTGTCTTGCCATGCTGCTCTTCAAAAGTAATGATGTTAAACACTTCAAAAAGTGGATGTCCATCTTTATCCAGGGCAGCGCTGCTAAAAACAAGCCGTTCAGGTTTTAGGATCTCCTCAAATTTTCCGTTCATTGGATAAATAGTGCCGTCAGATCCCTGCATGTGAATGAGTATACCACCACCGGTGCGAACATCTAATTCGCAAACAGGATTAGTAAACCCATTAGGGCCCCACCACTGCGCCAGGTGCTTTGGATCAGTCCAGACCTTGAAGACAAGTTCGCGTGGTGCATCGAAGATGCGTATAATGACGAGATCCTTAATTTACTTTATTTTTTGTTTCCATGTTTTATCTCTTTTAAATTTGTTATTGTAAAAAAATTATGCCTTCGCCAGGTAATCGGCAAGCTGATCGAGTGTTCCGGCAAAACCTTTATTCATTCCTTCGAAGCCTGATTCGAAAGTTTGGCGCTCTTCTTCTGTCGCGTTTACAGGTTCTCCTCTAAGAGTGAGTGTCGTCTTGCCTTCATGCTCAGTAAATGTTAATGTATTCAACACTTCCAGAGGCCAGGTTTCGCTCATTGGATGACAGATCGTACCGCCTTTTTCGTCCGAAAAGGAAACGATGAAAACGATTCGTTCGGGAACAACGATTTCGCAGTAAACAAACTTGCCCCACATGCTATGGCCGTCAGGGGATTTCATGCCGTAATGGAAGATGCCGCCTGGCTGCAGATTTAATTTACTGACAACCATGGTAAAACCTTTCGGCCCCCACCAGTGCATCAGGTGTTCAGACTCGGTCCACATTTTGAAAACAAGTTCACGTGGCGCTTCGAAGACGCGGGTAATAACGAATTCGCGCTGCGCAGTTTCGTTAACAACTTCATTTTTTTTTGTCATGTTTTTTATTTTTAGTTTGTAATACGCTCAAATAGTTTTCCAAAGAATCCAGCTTGGTGTTCCAGAATTCCCTGTATTGTTCTACCCAATCCGATATTTCGTGCAGTTTCTCCAGCCTGGCTTCGCAGTGCCGCTCGCGACCCTGTTGCGTCATAACAACTAGCCCACATTCGGTAAGTATTTTGATGTGCTTATAAATGGCGGTACGGCTCATATCAAACTTTCCGGCCACAGAATTCACGTTAAGCGATTTGTGGGCAATCATGTTTAAGATTTCTCTTCTTGTCGGGTCGGCTATTGCCTGAAATGTATCTCTTCTCATAAATAATGAAACCTTTTGGTTTCGCAAATATTTTCTAATTTTGTTTTAAACCTTGAATTGATAATCTTGTTTAAAGTGCTGTCTGTCGAACATAGTCAGCCTTCAGGCAGGCAAAAACGGATTGGATTAGAAAATTAAGGTTTATTCGAGGTAGGTATATGCTTTATGGCTTTGATACCAA
>DATMOV010000426.1:0-12925 GCA_035568055.1 Cytophagaceae bacterium | reverse complement strand
TCTGAAAAAAGAAGTGTTCTCTTTGCTCTTCGCAATACTATATTTAATAATTTTAAAATCCAGAGGAGGAATAAATATTGGAGTAGTGTCGAGAGGATAAAATTCTCCTGCATAAATCACCCAGAGGTTGTATTTCTTTTTATCTATGGTTATTGTATCTAAAGTGATATCTTCTTTCGATTCCAGGTCTTCTACCCAACAGTTCAATGGCCTGATCTTTTTCCGTATTTCTGTAAGCTGCCGATGAAGATCTATTAATGTGAGCTCAACCGGATTTGAAATTGAACTATAAAAGGCTACCGATACATTTACACCTTCATTCCAATAAACGGAAGATTTGTTGACTGATACTTTCAGGAACATTTCCTCTTTATGGGTTTTGAATTCCAGATCTTTATCGTCGGGTTCAGGGATGTTCTTGATTTGAGAGTTTGCAGGCTTGATTTTTATTTTTGCACCGCTGGATTGGACTGATTTTTCTGCTAAGATGAGACTAAAGGGATTTAAGATAGCCACACCTTCCTGCAGGGGCTTATAATACTGCGTGATTTTAAATTCCTTAGACGTTTCATCCTTTAAATAGGTTGTACGGGTTTTTACCATATCATTAATGGATGGAAATAATTGAGGTATGAAAGACTGAAACTGTTTTTTCTTGTCCTTGGGAAAAGTCAGGGTTATTGTAAATTCTTCATTAAGTGCTATTGTGGATTTTCCTAATGTTATAGTGGACTCCTGAGCCTGAGAACTTAGAAATAAATGGAATAAAATAAGAAGTAATAAAAACAGCTGTTTCGACATCTTTTGAGTGTTCTAAAAGGTATTCCAAGAAAGCAATTCACAAATTTAACTTAATCCTTAAAAATTTAAACATTAATGGAATATGTCCGTATTATATATAATTAAATTATTGGTGTAATATTTTTACAAGAATTAAACCAGGCTCTTATGTTAGATTACATAAAACTTATTCTCGAAAAAGTGAGCTTTGACCAACAACTTTTTGAAAAGGAGCTCAGAAAAAGTATTAAGCAACTAATAAGGGAAGAACTAGATGAGTTGAAAAACTGGTGTTACCAGAATTTCGGTCAGTATCTTCACATTCTTCAAAAGTGTTTCGCATAAGTTCAGGGGGCCTGGCCCCCTGGCTTTATAAATTCAATATTTCTTTTCAATCCCTTATAACCTGTTCGTTTTATCGCTGATTTTTTAAATATTTTCCCGAAAGCTTCTTCTGTAATTTCTGATAAATCTGTTTCTAACAATTCTTTTAGATCTGTTTCCGGTTTAAATTGTTCTTCATGATTGGGTGTGGAGAATCTGTTCCAGGGACAAACATCCTGGCAAATATCACAGCCGAATGCCCAGTTTTCCATCTTTCCCTTAAACTCTGCAGGTATGTTTTCTTTGAGCTCAATAGTTAAATAGGAAATACATTTAGTGGCATCTATTTTATAAGGGTCGTGCAGGGCATCGGTCGGACAAGCATCCACGCACCTGGTGCATGTTCCGCAATAATCTTTAATTGGCCCGTCATACTCCAGCTCCAGGTCTATGATTAGTTCCGCGATAAAAAAGAAACTTCCTGTCCCGGTATTGATAAGATTGGTGTTCTTCCCAACCCAACCCAGCCCGCTTTTTTTTGCCCAGGCTTTATCCATGACTGGAGCTGAGTCTACAAAAGCCCGGCCATTTACCTCTCCGATTTCTGCATATATGAAATCAAGCAATTCTTTCAGTTTGGATTTGATGACGAAATGGTAGTCATCTCCATACGCATATTTCGAGATCTTAAATTCAGATGACATTTCTTTTTCAGGATAATAATTGAGCAGCAGGGATATAACCGACTTTGCTCCATCAACCAGCTTGCGCGGATCCAGTCTTTTATCAAAATAATTTTCCATCCACTGCATTTTTCCATGCATGCCCTTGTTCAGCCATTCTTCCAGTCGCGGCGCTTCGTTCTCCAGAAAGCCAGCCTTGGAAATACCGCAAAAACTGAAGCCGAGTTGTTGGGCTTGTGCCTTGATTATTTGACTAATGTGCAATTTTGCGGAATTGATCATCCTGATAAATAATTCTATTATTACTTACGAAGTTAGTATTTTTACAACTTAAATTGATTCGGCTTGGAGCAGTACCTTGAATATTCAGGTATTTATTGCGACAATGAATAAATTATGAAAAAAAGGATTTTAGTTACGGGAGGAGCCGGCTTCATAGGATCTCATACAATTATAGAGTTGTTTAAGGCCGGATATGATCCCATTATCATAGACAATTTTTCTAATTCTCATAAATCGGTTATAGGTAATATTGAAGATATTTTACAAACAAGATTAGAAATTGCCGAAGCTGACGGGACAAATCAAGATTCTTTAAGCAAAGTTTTCCAAAAATTTGATCCTATTGAGGGGGTTATTCATTTTGCAGCGAACAAAAGTGTCACTGAATCAATCATCAATCCATTAAAGTATTACAAAAATAACCTCACATTCCTTTTTAACCTATTGGGGTGTATGAATAAATTCAATGTAACGAATTTTGTCTTTTCCTCCACTTGTGCCGTCTATGGCGATCCTCAAAGCCTTCCTATTTCGGAAAAGGAATCGCTGAATCCTAAATCTCCATACGGAGAAACAAAAAGAATGTGTGAAAAAGTGATTATTGATACCTGTCATGCAAGCGCTACAAAAGCGGTGATCCTTCGTTATTTTAATCCCATCGGTGCGCATCCCTCTTCGAAAATTGGTGAACTCCCACTGGATGCTCCGCAAAATCTTGTTCCCATTGTAACCCAGACGGCAGCAGGGGTAAGGGAGAGTTTCGTTGTTTACGGAGTTGACTATCATACTAAAGACGGATCATGCGTCAGAGACTTCATCCATATAGTAGATCTTGCACAAGCTCACGTAAAGGCATTACAATTTATTGAAAGGAATGATTTTTCTTATGAAATATTTAATATTGGCACCGGTAAGGGTTACTCAGTTCTGGAAATTATAAATACATTCGAAAAGATATCAGGGATAAAACTTAACTATTCAATTGCACCGCGAAGAGAAGGTGAAATTGAAAAAATATATTCGGATGTTACTAAATCAAAGTTCATTCTGGGCTGGGAAGCTAAACTCTCTTTAGAAGAAGCTTTGGTAGATGCCTGGAATTGGGAAAAAAAATTAAGAAATTTAAATTGAGGAGTTCAAAATAAGACTTCTAATTAAAATATTACTTTAAAAATAAAATGTACAAAAATGTGGCTATCAAAATTTTTTTCTAAGAAAAAGCGACGGGTTAAAGTTAATCCTGATGATTTTTATATTATTCCAAAGTCTGAAATTACTTATTCTAATGATTTGCTTTATACCTATCATAATGCAGATTTTATGAAAGAGCCTCTTTTTGATGAGTCATATCAGTTATGCAAAAAAATTGGTGGTGACCTTTTAAAAGATTATGACATTCAGTGGCGGATACATGTTTTATGCTGGGCTGCAAGCCATGCAAAGCACCTCGAAGGAGACTTTGTTGATTGTGGTGTGAATACAGGCTTCTGCCCAAGAGCAATTATTAATTATGTTGATTTTGCTAAGCTCGATAAAAAATATTATTTCCTGGATACTTTTGCCGGCATGGACGAACGATACAGCTCAGCCTATGAGATGGAACGTCACCAAAAATTAGGCTATGGTAAAAAAGGGGATATTTATGAGCAGGTTAAAGAAACCTTCAAAGATTTTAACGTTGAAATAATAAAAGGTGCCGTACCTGATACCTTGCCATTAGTGAAAGCTGAGAAGATATGTTTTCTTTCCATGGACATGAATTGTGTGCAGCCTGAAGTAGATGCATTGAATTATTTCTGGGATAAGATGGTAAGTGGTGGTATGATAGTGCTTGATGATTACGGTTACCCCGGTTGTATAGATCAGAAACTTGCTCATGATGCTTTCGCAAAATCAAAAAACGTGATGGTACTTTCATTGCCTACATGCCAGGGCTTAATTATTAAGCCATAATAAACAGATAGACCTTTAATGGAAAGCACCCGGCCTAAAGTATCTATATGCATTCCTACATATAAGCAGGTAGAGTTTCTTAAGAAAACGCTTGATTCTATTTTGATTCAGTCTTATCAGGATTATGAAATAATTATTTCAGATGATTCCCCTGACAGGTCGGTTCAAAGCCTGGTTGAGCAGTATAGCTTTGGGTCAAAATTAAAATTCTTAAAAAATAAAAATCCTCTTGGATCACCCGAAAATTGGAATGAATCTATCAGAAAGGCCAGTGGTGAATACATGAAAATTTTACATCACGACGATTGGTTTACTTTTCCATATAGCCTTGAAGAGTATGTAAAGTTACTTGATGAAAACCCACAGGCAGATTTTGCTTTTAGCGCCACTAATGTTTTTCATGCCGATACACTAAAAGAGAGAATTCATTGTATTCCTGACGGGTATCTGGAAAAACTCCAAAAGGATCCGCAGATTTTATTTTGGGGAAATTTGATAGGAGGGCCTAGCGTAACAATTTGCAGAAGAAGTTTAAATGAATATTATGACAAGAAGATGCAGTGGCTTGTAGATATTGAGTTTTACATAAGGGCCATTCAAAAAAATTCCCATATAGTGTTTAGCCCAAAACCATTAATTACAACATCGACAGCTACAGAACATGCCATTACATCATCCATTACAAAAGAAATAGATGTATCCGAGCATTTTTACCTGTATGACAAAATAAAATCGTCTGTTGCCAAAAATGATAGAAAACCTTATATCATTCATTTGTGGTATTTGCTGGAAAAATATAATATAACATCCCCAAAACAAGTTAAGCAAATGGGTTATTCCGGGGAATTGGAAAGGCCCTTAAAAACACTAATGACATTAAAAATAATTTCTTTCAGACTGTCTCAGCTTTACCAAAAAATTTATTTCTTTTAAAATATTAAAGTGACTTTTCCTGTGGCATAGGTTTTAATAAGCTATGTATGATAAGGAAACAATCTTAAAAAAATCAACTGTCTGATTTAATTTATGTAATTAAATTAGATTATATTAATTGTTAATTAGTGCAATCCAATGAATCATGGGCCATATTAGATCATTTATCAAAGATTTTATAATCAGTTTAGAAGACCGTAAAAAGAACAGCGACTTTAAACAGGACTTTAAAAAGTTCAGCAGCCTGGCCGAGAAAGGAAAAAAGCGTTTTGAATTAAATTGGGATAATAAATATCCTTGTCTGTATGATAAGGTAAGCACCACACCCTTTGATCGTCATTACATTTATCACCCAGCCTGGGCTGCAAGGATTCTTTCTAAAACTAAGCCGAATTTCCATATTGATATTTCTTCCCTTCTCGATTTTTCTACCATAGTATCCGCGTTTATTCCAGTTAAATTTTACGATTATCGTCCGGCAAAGGTGCAACTGAATAATTTAAGTGCAGAAGCTGCTGACTTAACTGCTTTGCCTTTTCCTTCTGATTCTGTTAAGTCCATCTCATGTATGCATACTGTCGAGCATATAGGTTTAGGCAGGTATGGAGACCCATTGGATTATGATGGAGATATTAAAGCCATCAATGAATTGAAACGTGTAACTGCCCCAAATGGCAATTTGCTCTTTGTAGTCCCTATTGGTAAATCAATAATCATGTTCAATGCCCATAGGATTTATAGCTATGATCAGGTTATTTCTTACTTCGATGGATTTGATCTTATGGACTTTTCTCTGATACCGGATAATGAAAATGAGGGATCGTTATCACAAGCGACCAAAGAAATGGCTGACCTCCAAAATTATGCTTGCGGGTGTTTTTGGTTTAAAAAGAAATAATATTCAATGATCGTCGTAAAGTTATCAGGAGGCCTTGGAAATCAAATGTTCCAGTATGCCTGCGGGAGATTTTTGAGTGAAATTAAGCATACGGATTTGCAGCTTGATGTAAAGTCTTTTCAGGATAAATCTTCTAATCCGGATCTCACCTATAGGGATTATCAATTAAGGATATTTAACATTGATGAAAAATTGGCATCAGAAAAGGATGTCCAATCTTTTATTAAACCCAAATCTTTTTTAAAAAAAATCATATTTAAGATCAGGCAGAAATCCCGAGGGAAGATTATTGCTACAGATAGCAATTACGATCTGAATATTTTAGATAAAGAGTCGGATATTTATCTGGATGGGTATTTTCAAAATGAAAAATATTTTATAGGGATAAAGGATATTTTGTCCAAAGAATTTTCTCTGAAAGATCGGCTAAATGCTAGTTATAGTGAAATGCAAAATCAGATAAGCATCTGCAATTCTGTTTCCATTCATATAAGGAGAGGGGATTATGTCAATAACTCGGTAACAAATAATTACCATGGAGTTTGTGGCCTTGATTATTATAAGAAAGCAATGTCGGTGATAGCAGAAAAAGTAACTGAGCCTCGTTTTTTTATTTTTTCAGATGATGTAAATTGGGTAAGAGAAAATTTAAAGTCCCAATGGCCTCTTACTTTTGTAAGTGGCGGGAAAAGTTTTGAAGATTTATTTCTGATGAGCCAGTGTAAACATAATATTATTGCAAACAGCAGTTTTAGCTGGTGGGCTGGCTGGCTTAATAAATATCCTGAGAAGATTGTCGTTGGTCCCTTGAAATGGTTTAATGATCCTAAGATCAACGCCGGGTTTAATCTTCCGGAAAAATGGATCAGGGTTTAAGATTCTGCCGGAGCAATTTCTCCTAATAGAAGTTCTCTGTATTGCATTCGAAATCTATTATAATCGAAATTCTTGCTTGCGTAAAGGTAGCTTGCGAGTGAGAGATTAGAAAGTTTTTTTCTATCTACACATAGTTCCTTTATTTCTTTGATAAAGGCATTGACAATTTCTGACTCATCCTTGTTAGATATAATAACTCCGTTTTGTTTATGCTTAACGTGAAATGAAATGTCTCCCACATCGGTGCTCATTGGCACAACACCGTTTGCCATTCCTTCCATAATAACCATTGGGAACCCTTCACGGAAGGAAGTAATTAAAAGTATGTTAGCCTCTTTATATTTTTCTGATACGATGGAAACATCTTTTATCTCACCTGAAAATTTCAGATAGGGATGAAACTTGCTGCCAATCGATTTTTTCAAATTTCCTATAAGTTCAAACTGAATTGGCAGATTAAGCTGACTACATTGTCTTGCGATTTCAGCGATAAGATGAACTCTCTTTTCTTTTGTTCCTCTTCCAACATATAGGGCATGAAGAATGTCCTGCTGTTTCTTTTCATTAAAAAGCTTTGGAACATTTACCTGATTTGGAATATATTTAATGTTGCTGGTAAAGGAAGAAGGAATTTTATTTTTTATGTATTGATCTTCTAAATCTTTGATAGCTCGCTGACTGATAAATACTCTCCTGCTTAGCCGGTCTATAAATGGTAAACTCCAGTCTTCGGCCGCCGCCGTGCCTTTGTCAGAAAAGGCATGAATAAGATCCATGCATCTGACTTCCTTATTTAAAAAAGGGATAAGTTTATAATAGAAGTGAGAATTGCAACCAAATGTTAATGCGTTGTTTGTTTTGTTGATTTTATTCGAAATGATTTTTTTAGTAAGCCATTTGTATTTTCCACTAAAAGATGAAATGTCAAATATCTTTCCATAGTTACTGAATTCATTATAAAAAGAATCATTTTCCGATTCATTGGTAAAGAAGATCCAGGGGTTCTTATCCGCAACGGTTTTTAATATATCAATATGTACTCTTTCAGCGCCTCCTACATGGTAGAAAGGAAAAAAGAAAAACAATCCTGAATCATTCCCGGAAGACTTCATGATTTTCCTAAATCTGATGAGCATCTTTAAACGATTTACCTTCCTGGGAATTTTAACTTTAATAAATTTATTGATGGATCTTTTAAGCCGGCTGAAAATACCGCCGGTATAAACTTCAACGGCATTCAGGGTAAGTCCCCATAGAACTCTCAAGTCAAAGAGATTAATTTTCGACTTAATAATTTTTTTAAAGAAGTAATTTTTCTGGGTTCTCAGAAGCTTCTTATTTACATTTTTCTGATTGCTTTGGAGAGTAATCGAATTGGTATGTATTCTGTATTTTAATAATGATTCATTAACCTTAGCTAGCTTATGTCCCTCTGAAACCAATCGCATCCAAAGATCCCAGTCTTCATTATTTACTTGTTTCTCATCATAAAGGAATTCTTTCGCAACGTCTGTTCGTATAACTATGGATGGGTGTGCGATGCAATTAGTATAAGGTAATAAAGCTTTGATCTGCTTCCCTGTTTTAGTTTGGATGTCTTCCTGCCAATTGCCAAGATCATTTCCTTCTTCATCCATCAATTGAATATGAGACGCTACCATTGATATTTCGGGATGCACTTCTAAAAAGCTAACCTGCTTTGATAGACGCACCGGCATACTGATGTCATCACCATCCATTCGTGCAATATACTTTCCCCTGGCTAATTTTATTCCCTTATTAAGAGTACTAATCAGGCCAGAATTTTTTTCATTTGATACAAGAGTAATTCTTTTATCATGGAAGGATCTGATAATTTTATCACTATTATCAGTTGACCCGTCATTAATTATTAGAAATTCAAAATCAGTGTAGGTTTGGCTTAATATACTTTCAACGGCTGATTTTAAAAACCTTTCTCCATTATAGACAGGCATTAAAACAGTCAATGCAACTTCGCTCGTACTTAAAAAAACTTTGTTATTTTCTTCCATTAGTCACTGGGAAGACTTGTAATCAAAAACTAGAATTACATGGTCTGCATGGTATTTAATCTCCTATAAACACCTTTATGAATTTCAAGTAGAGCTTCATGGTTTCCTTCTTCGATAATTTCACCATTTTGTATCACAAGAATATGATCCGCTTTTTGTATTGTACTTAATCTATGTGCAATCACCAGGGAAGTTCTATTCTCCATTAAATTATCCAGTGCTTCCTGCACCAGTTTTTCGGATTCTGTGTCCAAAGCGGAAGTTGCTTCATCAAGGATCAGAATTGGAGGATTTTTCAAAACAGCACGGGCGATGCTTAGCCTTTGTTTCTGCCCTCCGGAAAGCTTCATTCCACGATCTCCAATGTTTGTGTAATATCCGTTCTCACAATTTAAAATAAATTGATGCGCATTGGCTACTTTGGCGGCATTAATAACTTCTTCCTCCGTTGCATTGGGTTTTCCAAAAGCAATGTTATTAAAAATTGAGTCATTGAAAAGTATTGACTCCTGCGTAACTACACCCATGAGGGACCTTAGGGAATCCACTTTGTATTCCTTGATATCAACGCCATCAATAGAAATCACGCCCTTTGCCGGGTCGTAAAATCTGGTAATCAGATCCGCAAGTGTTGATTTTCCGCCTCCGGATGGCCCCACAAGAGCCAGCATCTTTCCTCTTCTGAGTTTAAAATTGATATTTTTAAGTATTGGCTTGTCAACAGTATAATTAAAGTTGACATTTTTGAATTCAATGGAATCTTCAAATTTATTAAATGTTTTAGCGTTGGGTTTATCGTATACTTCAATGTTGGTATCGATCAGGTTTAAAATCCGCTCTCCAGAGGCAAGGCCTGTTTGTACGCCTGTTAGTGATCCGGATATTGCCTTTGCCGGCCTTAACACTTGTGAAAATAAAATGATGTAACCAATAAAAGTTCCGGCACTAAGTTCTGGGTTGGGAGTTAGTACCAGGTGACCACCATACAGCAATACAAATGAGCTTATCAACACACCCGTAAACTCTGAAAAAGGAGAGGCTAACTCTCTTCTCAGTGCCATTTTTTTGATCAACCTGGTTAGGTTGTTATTTTCCGCGTTAAACTTAGCATCTGTATATTTTTCCGCATTGAAAGCTTTAATTACCCTAAGCCCTGAAAGTGTTTCGTCCACAATGCTCATAAGTCGGCCATTTGATTCTGAAGTTTCCTTGGCTTCCCTTTTAAGCTTTTTCATAAAATATGAAATGATTAATCCTGAAATTGGGATCACCAGTATCGTGAATAATGTAAGCTTTGCTGAGATAATAAAAAGAGATACGAAATACATAATGAGAGTAAGAGGCTCCTTAAAGAAAACACCTAATGTGCTCGTAATGGATACTTCAACATTGCTTACATCTCCTGTAATCTTTGTCATAATATCACCTTTTCTTTCATTGGAAAAATAACCAAGATGCAACGAGGTTATCTTGGAGAAAATAGCGCTGCGCAGATTACAAACTGTCTGAACTTTCCACGTTTCCATTACTCTTTGAGAAAAATACCTGAAGAAATTTCCAAGCAATACAGAAAGAATTACAATTAAACAGACAAATTGAAGCGCTTCATATTTGCCATAATGATCTATAATAAAGGCATAGTAATAATTAAAAGATTTCAATAAGAATTCAGGCAAATTATAAGAAAATTCTGGTTTCACCTGCATAGCTTGTAGTTCCGCCGATGAGATATTTCCAAACAAAACATTCAGTAAAGGAATAATAAAGGTAAAGTTTAAAACTCCAAAAATAATAGTAAGCAAGGTGAAGAAACTATAAGGAATAGCATGCTTGGCAATTGGACGGCAATAAAATAGAAGCCTTAAGTAGATTTTCATGGAGTAGAATTGTATTGTTGCTACAAATTTAGTGATTAAAAGACTTATTGTTTTGTATTAACTTATCTTTTTGTGATTCGATTGTAAAGTGGGCTGAGTCTGTTATTTAAATGGTTAATAAATTTCAGAGCCGGTGCGAGAATTTTAAATTTGTTTCTCTTATGGCTATTAAGCCATAAGATCCCATTCAGATCAGGGAAATATTTTCCCATATTAATTTCCCCTGATGAATTCTTCTCTTGCTTATTCCCGTTTTTGTAAATTTCAAATAAACTCTTCATTAAAACATTTTCATTGGTTTTTGGAATCTTTGTTGGTCCGAATCCATGTTTCTTTTTAAAATACTCTTCTCCCAAAACCGAGTTGTTTTTCCATTGCGGGTCTTTCGCAATTGAACTGTTTTCCATGCAATTTTCAATATTTTCAATATAGTGATGGGAGTTTTTAATGTCTGCAAACCACCCAAACGGTGGATGGGATCCATCTTTAATGATTCTGTAAGTATGCTCTATGTGCTCCCAGGAGTTTTGAAAAAAGACATCAAAATATCCCGAATTTTCAATTACACTTCTATGAAAGTATGAGAATGCTCCTACACACGCTCTATGTAATGCAATACTATTAGCTTCATCGTAATTGATAATTACCAAAGGGTCAGGGATAGCTTCCTTTTCATTAAATGTTCTGCCAAGCAACCCTTTTTTTTTCTTTTTATTAATTGGGGATTTAAAGTTGTATGGCCCTTGATAGGCAAAATTAAGATGAAGTATACCGGAACAGGTGGCAGCTTCTATATATTTTGTGAATACTGCGCTGTCTTTAATAATTATATCATCTTCCATCAGAAAGATATGTTGGCAGCCTTTATCCATCAGGTATTTTAAAGCATCATTTTTTGTGTGCGCTACTCTTAGATTTTTAGAATGTTGTATCACAGCAGCTCCTTGGGGATAACAATCTGCTGAATATTCTTTACCATCGTTAACAATTACGAATTCATCTACTCCTGAGACACTAAAAGCGGATTGCTTTATTTTCTCAGGAGCATTATAAGTCACAATGCCTAATCCGATTTTGTTTTTCATAAAAACTCTTCAGAGCTTAAGCTCAATTCA
Organism: Cytophagaceae bacterium; assembly: GCA_035568055.1. Classification (GTDB taxonomy): domain Bacteria; phylum Bacteroidota; class Bacteroidia; order Cytophagales; family Cytophagaceae; genus DATMOV01. Next base: position 1,171 of record DATMOV010000426.1, on the reverse strand, counting down.
ATTTAACTTCAGAAAGATGTTAGTAAATTTAGGAAATAAAAGCGGCAAAGCCTCGGCTTATCGGGACGGTTTGCTGAGGATCTTATGGTAAAGGCTTATCAGTTTAAAGACAGTTTTGGAATTGTAAATGATGGATTTAAAGGACGAGCCACCAATAAAAACCTTGGTAATGGTCGTTCGAATAAATTTTCCTCCGAATGCACCTTTGTATTTTCTTATAAAAGCATTCTTTAAACTATAAAAATCTTTCCCCGGGTTGCCAAAGCTTTTATGCGTAAGAAGAAAATCTATGACGTATGCTTTATACCCGATAACACCGGCAATAAGGCATAGATCCGTTCCATAAAGATGGTATCCGTTAAGGTCATGCGACAGACCCAGGTTAGCAGCTTTTTTTATCAAAATAAAATTTTCGTCAAGACTTTTTACTTCTGCGGGCAGCTTTTCTTCCTGGTGGATTTTGCCATCCGCGCTCACAATTTTAGACGCATTTCTTTTGATTGAAATGCCACCCGCATTTCCAAGCAGAGCCCAGTCAGGAAATTTTTGATTTGCATCCTCAATACATTGTTCGAGTTTGGATCTGTTGTCATGGTTCAGCAAAATATCCTGGTGACAAAGAATTATATATTTACCCGCCGCTATGGACAGGAACCTGTTCAGGCCTTCATAGGCATCATACTTATTCTCTATCGAATTATCGATGTATAAATATTCGCAGCTTGCCTGATCAAAGCCTGCTTTAAGAAAAGAGTCCACCATTTCTTCGTATTCTGCTTTGTCAGTTACCATCGTGCAAATAGAGAACCGGAAAGCGGAAGAGGGAATAGATTCAATTTCTTTTATAAAAGGATGCATCGTTATCTTTTGATCAGATGTTCAAACTTACTGATATTATTCTGAAGGTAAGCAGGGAAGCTTTCATCGATGTCAACAAATTTATACTTCGAATCCCTGTCAAAAATATCTTTTCCTGAATTAATGATTTCTTCCAGTCTGGATGGATCTTTATAATAATCCTTATTAAACTCAATATGCTCGAGCGCCTCAATTTTATGGATGATCTTTTCAACTCCACCCAGATAGCTGAAGTGCCATCCGCCATCTTTTACAATGGTTATTCCGGTGCCTTCTTTATCTCTAAAGTTTCTGGCTTTCTTAAAAGATTTAA
>DATMOV010000425.1:0-15908 GCA_035568055.1 Cytophagaceae bacterium | reverse complement strand
CAGCGCGTTTTCACAGGCGGGAATGAAATCTTCCTTTTGTTGTGTCATCACAGCTTCCACATAAGTAAGCTGGCTTGCTCCGAGAATGGCTACAAATACCTCAACAGGCTTTGTTTCGTTTGTCTCTTTGTCAATAATGCTTAATTTCTCCCCGGCAAAATCAATATACATTTTATCGCCAGCTTTATGTTCCATGCGCATACTTGGCCGGATTCTGGATTTCCATAATGAAAAAAGTGTCCTGAACTGAGTATCGCTAAGTCCATCCGGATATTTTCTTTTATACTCTTCCCATAATAAATACTTTGTTACACCCTTTCGTCTTAACTCTTTATCTATATAGGGAAAAAGGTTGTATAGAACCTGATGTTTTTCACTCATAGGATTTTCATCGGGTTTAATAAAAAGCTCTTCCAGATCTTTATCACTGAATTCATTAATCTCTGCAAAGCTTAATTTGCTTTCCTGAAAGTCCCGGATAATCTTTTGCAGAGTTTTGCGGATAATTCCAGTCTGGACTATTATTTCCGATTGAGTTTGCTTCTGATTATATAGTCGTAATATATGCCTGATATTGCTCATTCACTTTTCGCCTAGGAGCGGCAAAGTTACAAGCTCAAGAAATCACGCTTACCGGAAAAGGCACAAAAGGGAACAAAAAGGAACAATTTGGCATGAATAGTCCGACTGGATTCATTTCTCCTAAACAGAAAATATTCCCGGCAGGCCGAGTCTTTCAAATATTATCCTTACTTGTTTAGGTGTGTAATAGTGGCCATTTCTGGAGCCAAGCTTTTTTTTTAAAGGCTTAATCCAGGTACGCATTGTTTTGGGGCTGCATTCATAAATAATACAAAGTTCTTTCAAAGAATATGCTTTAAGCCGGACTTCAGTTTTAATTATCAGGTTTTGTCTCATAAAATAAATTTTCTGACAAAAATCTTGAATGATATATTTAATTATAAAGACATTTAAGTAATGATCCTTCCCGACAGGAAAAAGCGCCGGAACCAGTTAGCCACTTTTACATATATTGAATTATCAAACTCCAAAGCCCCGAATCGGAATCTCTGATTGCACTTTCTTAAAAAAGAAAAGCACTTAAGAAAAATCCAGCGACTGAAAGAAAAAACTACCGGAACCAGTTTACAGATTTTACTGATATTCGAACCATCAAATTTAATCAGGTAGGAAGAGACGGGTATGAGCAGAAGAAATCATCAGCATAAATTACAAGGCCAAATCTTCCATTAATTAAAGCGAATTATTACTCTGGTAAAGGTCATTAATATAATGGCATTTAATTCGGACACGTCCAAGTCATTGCAGAGAAGCTTTCGCCTCCCTGTAAATAAAGATATTTCCCCTTGACTGTCAAAAATAGTGATGCGATGTTGCAGTATAGCCCCAGCACCTTATTTTATTGGTTTGTAGGGCTTTCATAAAAGTAAAGGAAAATGGAAGACAAAGAAAAAATAGAACTGCTGGCATTTGTCCATCGATCATTATCCAATGGAATCAGATCGGCAAAATCTACAGCCCCAAGAGAATGGCTGGCAAAAAATGGTTTATCCTTTGAAGTTACCGGAGCCTGCTTTAATTCCGGTCAGATCCACCACCGAAAGGAGCAGTCATTTAAAGACGCCCTTGAAGAAAGCGGATTTCTTAAAAAATCAAATGCTCCGACTAACGCAGGACAGATACCCTATACAGTCTTTGGAAATTACTCGGTCATTTTTCCTTTAAGAAATAATCACAACGATGTTGTGAATTTCTATGCCAGCTCCATTGAAAAAGAGAAGACTGCCTACATGAATGAAGAAGGAATTTATCCGGGGTATCCTGACGAGCTTATAAAGAAACTTTTTATAACAGAGAATATTTTGGATGCGGCCACCATGCTTGAATCAAAAGTGATGGATAACAGGGAAGCAGTTATTGCCCTTTGCAATGGAAAGCTTTTACGACAGCATGAAGAGGCTATATCAAAAATAAAAGAATTAAATGAGGTCATCATAATCAGAAAGAAAACGAAGGGACAGGAAATTATGAAAGATACAGTTAGACAGCTAAGAGAACTCATCGGCAAGACCTCTTTTAAACAAACAAGAGCTCCGGAAAATGAATCCTTGAATACCACTTTCCAACTTCAGGGTAGTAAAGGTGTATCAGATATTTTGCATAGCGCAGGAGAATACGAAGAAGTAGAAATGGTTGCTCAAACAAATGTAATGGAGCCAGCCCACGATTCTTTGCCAGCTGATAGCCTACATGAAAATGCGGAAGAAGAAAAGTCGAAAGAAGAAAATTCCGAAAACGCTCCGCGGCTAGAAGTCCTTCATGAAAACAAACTCCTGATGCGCTCCACGGACAATTATTATTATGTACTTGGAGGAATTAGTCAGGATCTAAGCTCTATGCGAATCACATTAATGATCGAAGACCTTGCTTATGGAAGAAAGGAAAGGGTAAAGCTTGACCTATATGAAAGGGAACCTTTGCAAGCATATTCATTTCAGCTTGCCGAAATGTTCGGCCAGCAGACAGAAGTAATAGAATCAGACCTCTCGCTCCTGACCGAGCTTCTCGAAGAGTACCGCGAAAAACAGATCGAGCAGGTAAATCCGAGCATACAAAACAAAAGAAATTATGCTCCCGTAAGTCCGGAAAATCAGAAAGCCTGCATTGATTTTCTTTCCAAGACTGATGTAATTGATAGAATAGATAAACTGATAGAAGCAACCGGAGTAGTGGGAGAAGAGATCACCAGAAAGCTGATCTTTGTAATTGCCTCCACCTATAAAATGTCACACCCGCTTCATGCCCTTGTGCAGGGAAGCTCCGGAAGTGGCAAGAGCCACCTTATAAATACCATCGGCCAATGCTTCCCACCAGAGGAAGTAATGTCCATGACAAGGGTAACCAGTAAATCTTTTTACCATTACTCCAAGGATCAACTGGTGGATAAGCTGATGCTTATTCAGGATTTTGACGGGCTTGATGAAGAAGCCCAATACGCTTTCAGAGAACTTCAAAGCGCGGGTAACATCAGTTCCTCCACTACTTACAAAGACAGGTATGGAAATCTTTTGTCAATGGTAAAAACAGTCAAGAGCCATTTTGCCTCCCTGCTTGCCACCACCAAAGCAGATGTCTACTATGATAATATGAGCAGGTCGGTAATTATCGGAGTGGACGAGAGCGAAGAACAGACCAGAAGAATTGTAGAGTATCAAAACAGAAGACTGGCAGGACTTATAGATGAAAGAGAAGAAAAGAAGGCAAAGGAGTTTATCAGAAATTGCATGCGGTGCCTCAAGCCCCATGAAGTAGTAAACCCTTACGCGGACAAAATCAGACTGCCGATTGAAGCCAAAATGCTTCGACGACTTAATAGTCATTACCAAGCTTTTGTAAAGCAGATCACGATCCTTCATCAGTATCAGCGAAAGAAGGACAAGATGGGAAGGCTCATTGCAGAGCCGCAGGATTTAAGAATCGCCTGTGATATTTTATTTGATGCCATTATGCTGAAGGTGGATGACCTGGACTCTTCCCTGCGCCAGTTCTTTGACCGGATGAAAGTTTTTATTAAAGATCAGGCAAAAGGAAAGCATTATGAATATCAGTTTACACAGCGTGATGTCCGGCTTGCCCTGAATGTAAGCAAAGCATCCTGCTTTAGATATATGGAAGATCTGGAACTGCTGGAATATGTCCAACGTGCCGGAGGCTATGCCAACCGAGGCTTTAAGTATAAGATAGTCTTCTGGGATGACATGGAAAAAATCAGAAAAAAAATAAAGCAGGAGCTTAAAGGCCAGCTTGAGCTTTTAGAACAAAGTCAGAATAAGGAGTTTGGTGGTTCATTATTTCAGGAGCATGCATTGTAGGACAACAAGAAAACGGATCGTAAGCAAATTATGAAACATCTACCCATATATAATAGTGAATTTGAAAGATTGCTGAAAGACTTTAGCGACTTCATTGATACCAAGGGCTATAGTGTAGGATCAAAGGATCGATATCCTTCCTGCGTCCGGGAGTTTCTGTTCTTTGCCGAAAATAAGGGCATTACTATAATCAGCGCGGTAGAAACCTTAGATCTGTATGAATATTACGATTACCTTCAGCAGCGTCCCAATCAAAATAAGGAAGGGACGCTGAGCGATTCCTCCATTCGCACCCACTTACTTTCCATACAAATGTTTTTTGATTTCCTGCTCGATATAGGAGAGATAGAAAATACCCCGGCATCGCTTCCCAAATTTAACCTTGCAAAAGGCAAAGAGCGAAATATCGTAACTCTTGAAGAAATTACACAAATCTATAAAGCCTGTGAGCTTAAAAGAGATCGAGCCCTGATTTCAATTGCTTATGGATGCGGCCTTCGCAGGACTGAAATCTACAGGCTCAACCTAAGTGATGTTTCACTCAGCAAGGGAATACTTACCGTAAGAAGAGGAAAGGGAGATAAGAGCAGAACAATTCCTTTGTCAGATAATGTACTGAAAGATCTGAAGGAATATGTGATCTATGAGCGTCCGAAATATTTTATTCATTGCCGGAAAGATCCTTCTCATGCCTTCTTAGTGGGGAATGTCGGAAAACGAATAGGTATAGAAAGCCTTAATAAAAGAGTAAAGCAGATTATTGAAAGAACAAAAAACTTTAAGCTTTTGCAAAAGGAGATCACCCTTCACTGCCTGCGCCACAGCATCGCTACCCACCTGATCGATAAAGGAGCAAGTATTGAATTTGTACAGATCTTTCTTGGCCATGCCGAAATCGATACCACACATATATACAGTAAAAAGAGAAAGCAACAAATGAAAGTCATGCAAATGGTAAGCAGATATGAAAGAACAAACCTTTGAAGAGTACCTTTATAGCAATCGGTACACCAAAAATACTGTAAATATTTATGTGTACACGGTAAATATATTCCTGAACGAAAATCCGGAAGCAGCCATTTACAAGTATAAGGATGTCTTGAGATACATGAGCGAGATAGTAAAACGCTACAAACAATCCGATACAAAATCCAGAGTGCTCTCAAGCATAAAAAAATACTATGATTACCTGCTTGAAATCGGAAAAAGGAAAGATCATCCCTGCAGAACCCTTATTGTTAAATGCAGAAGGAATAAGGAAGTTATTCACGAGGATCTTTTTACTTCTTCCGAGCTGGAACTGCTTTTAGAAAGAGAAGAATATAATGAAACCTACAAACTAAAGAATCAGGCTATCATGTCGCTTCTGATCTTTCAGGGACTTACTGCTGCTGAAATTGCAAATATGAAAGTTTCACATATTGATTTAGATGCCGGAACCATCTTTGTAAAAGAAAGCAGGACTATTACCCAGAGGCATCTGGATATTCACCCCCGGCAGTATAGGATACTTGACAGGTATTTGCACGAGGTAAGACCAGTCTTGATGACTCAGCCATCTGATATGTTATGCATTACCCAGCGTGGTACTCCAATTACAATGGAGGGAATAAAATACCTTGTTGAAACTTTTAAACCACTTTTTCCGGATCGGAACTTGAATACAAAAACCATCCGGTATAGTGTGATTGCAAATTGGATGAATGAGAAAGGAATGCCACTGGAGCAGGTTCAATTAATGGCTGGGCATAAGTGGATTTCCACTACAGCTAAATATCGCTTTACTCCAATCCATGAGCAGCGTGAGCTTATCAATAGATTTCATCCTTTGGGATGACGGATACTAAAAAAATATGTTAAAAAAATCGTCAAAATCTTAACATATTTTTTGAATATGTTAATTCAGTTAACCTGTTTATAGATAAAAAATAGGTATATCTAACACGGGTTTAATTTAAAGAATGAACAATTTTTTTAAAAAATGTGTATTATATATGTACCTAATTAAGTACATTTGCCGTATATAGATATGGCACCAATATTAGAAGAAAGAGACGGGGTAAGTATACATATATACAATAAGGAGCATGTTCCTCCTCATATTCATGCAGTTTATGCAGAAGAGGAAGCTCTGGTGAATATTAGGACGGGTGAAATATTTGTAGGGGATTTACCAAAGAATAAACTTAGAATAGTTCAGGAATGGTTAAATGAAAATAATAGAAGAGAGATTGTCGAGGAAAACTTTTATGAGTTAAATCCCAGATTGAGACCTAAATTAAAAGAGAAACAATCTGATAAGGATAAAAAAGTACCGGTAAAGAAGAAGAAAAAGAAAGGAGGAAAAAAATAAAATGAAAAATCCAAACAATAAACGACTGCCAAAAATATTAAAAATTAAACGTATAGAGAAAAAGGATTTAAGAATCTCTGTTTTGTTTAGTGATGGAGAAGATAGAATTCTCGATTTTAATTCAATCTTAAAAGAGGAATGGAAAGTCACAAAAGATGATCCTGAATATAAACTATTAAATCCAAACGAATTCGCTAAGGTGAAAATAGCAAACCATACTTTATCATGGGATAATGTTGATTTATATATTACTGATTTGGATAGAAAGAAAAAGAAAGTACCTTTCGAGGTTGGTGCGGATACTTTATATGAATTAAGTTCACCAGATGGAGAATTAAATATTTCGTTAGGCTCATTGCTTAAACAAGTAAGATTGAAATTGAAACTTTCACAAGAAAAAGTAGCTGAACTATCAGGAACATCCAGGACATATATTACAAGGCTTGAAAATGATAAACAGGATATTGAAATTAAAACTCTTAAAAAAATTGTAGAGGCTGGGTTAAATAAACATTTGTTAATAGCTATTAAATAATTTAGTTAAGAGACTATATAAAATAAGAGTATAACGAAAGGAAGCCTAAAGCTTCCTTTTTTTTATTCCCTTTTTACAACTAAAGTTTCAATTTTAATATCTAAAGTTGTATTTTAGGGGAGCTATATGGGAATCAAAAGTCTTTTTTTTACCGCTGTAAGAGTTGATTCCTACGACTTCAAAGGACATGTGCCGGAGAAAATCAGACAGGTGATTAGCGATACAGAAATACTAAGCGTATTCTCTGGGCCACCCCCAAGCTGGGCAGTGCCGACATACAGGGTAAACTGGCAGGATACAGGCGTTCCCGCAACGGACGATCCCGTAAACGCAGCAAAGCTCAATGCAACGGAGTTTACCACCACTATGGAATACGATGCTTTGGGAAGGGTAACCAAGATGACATATCCGGAAGATGTAGACTCACAAAGGAAAATTCTGCTGCCTTCATACAACAGGGCGGGACATTTGGTGAGCGTTGATATGAAAGACACCGCAATTGCAACGGCGGTGAATTATGTGGAGCGCATAGCCTATAATGCAAGAGGACAAAAAATTCTTGTCGCCTTCGGCAATGGTGTGATGACCCGCTACAGGTACGACGACATTACTTTCCGGCTTTCAAGGATGAAGACGGAAAAGTACGTCATTGCGAGCAGTAGCGAAGCAATCTCCTACGTTCCCAACGGAAGTATCCTTCAGAACCTTGCCTATACCTACGATCTCTCCGGAAACATTATCAGCATTAATGATAAGACCACAGACTGTGGTTATGGTGGAACACCTGATGAAATTACCAGAGCTTTCAGCTACGATCCATTATACAGATTACTCAGCGCCACCGGCAGGGAAACTGCAGGTACGGCAGCAGAGCCTTGGGACGATACTTACAGGCCGCAGAATCGCAGCCTTGCAAGAGCCTATACCCAGAATTATGCTTACGATAAATTAGGGAATATTTCTTCTTTGCAGCATACAGCCACAGGAGGAAATTTCACAAGAAACTTTAATTACGTCACAAACAAAAATAAGCTGAACACCATTGTGATCGGCTCGGACACCCACACCTTTGTACATGATGCAAACGGAAATATTATAAGTGATGACAATAGCGGAAGCAGATTCTTTGAATTTGATTATGCTGACAGATTAAGAAGCTTTAGAATTCAGGCAGGAACCAGCGAGCCTTCGCAGTTTGCCCACTATCTGTATGACGGCGGAGGAAACCGGGTAAAGAAAATTGTAAGAAAACAGGGAGGAGGATACAACTCCACCACCTACATCGATAGTATCTTCGAATACACCAAAACATCATCCTTTGCGGACAGGATAGACACAGATCCCAAAATAGAAATCGGCAAATGGATCATCGGGGCGGACAATGACGGGGAGCAGAACACACTCCACATCATGGACGACTCTGCAAGAATAGCCACCAGAAGAATCGGCGCTGACCTTGGCGACACAAAACCTGCGATCAAATACAATATAGACGACCACTTGGGTTCATCTTCCATACAGCTTGACAATACAGGAACACTTATAAGCTGGGAAGAATATTACCCATTCGGTGAGACCAGCTTCGGGGGATATACGAAAAAGAAGTATAGATTCTGCGGTAAAGAAAAAGATGAAGAATCGGGACTATACTACTACGGTATGAGATACTACAGCCCGTGGACGTGCAGGTTTGTCAGTGTCGATCCTTTGGCTGGGAAATACCCGTTCTACACACCTTACCAGTATGCTGGGAATAAGCCGATAAATGCGAGTGATTTAGATGGAGCTGAAGAACAGCCAAAGACAGATACAGGTGGGCAAGCTAATGGAGTTCAGAAAGCTGCCAATTCAGCAGGAGAGTCTCTTTCTAATAAAGGAAATGATGAAACAAATAATATTGCAACAGGAACATATATTCAAAAGGATACAGGTGAGACACATACCTATACTGAAAAGGATAAAGTATTCGAAAGAAGTTTAAAGGATTTTGGATGGGAAAAGAAAACCGATTTGCATGGAACGGGGAAAGCTCAAGAGGAAAGTAAGAATGGAGAAGCTGCTAAAGGTACTATAAAGCATGGGTCTAAATATGCTGGAAAGGGGTTAGATAAATTAGCTACAAAAAAAGTGGAGGGAATGAAGGAGAAAGGAATTTTGGGAAGTAGCAATGGAAAAAATTACCAATCCCCTGGAAAAACTAAAGCAGGTGATTGGAAACAGATGGGAAACAAATCATATAGAACGGCTGGCCATGATCCGACTTCATTTGGTACTAGGACTATGAAATTGGCTTCAAAGGGATTAAAACAGGTAGGGAATTTTGTTAAATTGTATGAATTAGCCCAGATTAGACTTGGTAAGGCAGAACCTTATACATTCATTCCTCTATCTTTTCTGGCAGAAGAACATATGAAAGAAGCGGATGAAACGCTAATTAATGTTGCGATTGGGCAAGGTTATGAAGCTACATTAAGCTATGTCACTAACTGTAGAACCTGTAAAGAATTTCAAATGATCTACATGAATGAGCAAGATTTTAAAGATGTAATGGAAGGTAAAACAACTTCAATTGATAAAATAAAAAGTTACGGAGATAAGTCGCAAGGATATTCAGTTTTAATTCAAGTAACTGATGGTGGTTTCTTTGCAAGAGCAGGTTTTTTCTTTAAATAATTAATATGAATAGACTCTTAAATTTTATAATGTTAGGACTTATTGTTTCTGGACTATCATGCAGTTCCAATAAGGATAATCTGAATGCAGCAATGAATCTATATGACAAGAAAGATTATAAATCTGCAATTAGTTTCTTTACTAAAGCAATAAACGAAGATTCTTTAGATCCTGATCTTTATAATTTAAGAGGCTATTCATATAATCAAATTGGGAAATATGAATTGGCGTTAATAGATTTTCGTAAAGCTTTAAAATTAGGAAAGTATGATGTTTCAATACATGTCAACATGGGTGACTCTTTCTTTAATCTGGGGAAATATAATCAGGCGATAAATCTTTTTCTGATTGCAAGAAAAATAGACTCTTTAGATGCTGCTGTAAATTATGATTTAGGGTCATCTCTTCTAAAAATAAATCAACCTAAGGAGGCTATCAAGTATCTTTCCTATGATATAGCATTAGACACTACTGATGCAGAGAGCTATTATGTAAGAGGTCTCGCATATTCTGAGCTAGACCAATTTCTAAATGCAATTAATGATTATAGTAAAGCAATAAAGTTAAATCCAGGGCAGTCTAAGTTTTACGTGGATAGAGGTGCATCATGGTTTTATTCAGGAAATTTCGATAAGGCAATAGAAGACTGTAATCAGTCTATAAGAATGGATTCTTTAAATCTTGAGGCATATTATGTCAGAGGATTGGCATGGAATGAATTGGGGCAGGCAGAAAAGGGATGTATAGATTTCCATCATCTACAAAGTAATAATTTCGAGAAAGATATTACAGAGGAAATAAAAAACTGCAAATAATTCATGAACTCATTATTCCTAATTGTTCTAATTTTTCTCTTTTCTTCCTTCATCCCCTGTTTCTATCATGGTCATCAATTGCAGCAAGGTAGCAAAGGAGGGTGCTACTACATCAATAAAAATGGGAATAAGACCTATGTGGATAGGAGTTATTGTAATTGTTAAATGATTTTTCTATCGTAATAAATCAAAGTCTTATTTTTTAAAGTGTAACTTGTTTTAATATGAAGAGATCAATATACGGATTGGTATTTTTGGGATGTTGTTATATATCATTTAGATGTAATTCTAATGAGGATGGCAGGTATGTTTTAACTTCGGATCTGGGTTTTAAAATTGAGTTTCCAAAAGAACCTACCTTTTATCCATCTAATCCAGGTAATAATTTAAAGTATATAGTTAATAAGTATCGGTGCAAGGAAGGAGAAGATGAATTTATGATATCTTGCTTTGACTATAATAAAAATATTATTGAGAATCTTAATAACAAAGATTCAGTGGAATTATTCTTTAGGGCAGCTATTGATGGAGCTATCACTAATAGTAAAGGAAAATTAATAAATGAAAAAGATATTGTTATCAGAAGTCATCCTGGCAAAGAGGCAACTATAAAAATGGGCGATCCAAGCAGCGTGTGCAAATTAAGAATATACCTAATTGCAAAAAATAAATTTCATCTGCTTATAGCATCAAGACCAAAAGATAAATCAATTATTCCGCTTAATTATTTTTTTGATTCATATGATCTAATTGATGAATAATTGAAGGAGAAACATCCTTCATGGTTGATACTACATCAATAAAAATGGGAATAAGACCTATGTGAGTAGGAGTTATTGTAATTATTGAAATGTGCTTGAATTTAAGAAATAGTCTCTATGAAAATTACTTGTATTGATAAAGAAATAAGAAAAGTATTTGAGACGGGTTATTATCACATACCTCGTTTTCAAAGACCATATTCATGGGAAAAGGATCAAATTACCGAATTTTGGAATGACACAATTAAGGAAAGTGAGACGGATTATTTTATTGGCTCTATCGTAGTTTACAAAAAAAGTGATGAGTTATTCGGTATAGTAGATGGTCAGCAAAGGTTGACAACCATAACAATGATTTTATGTTCTATCAGAGATTTTTATTTAAGTGAAGGCTTTGAGAATCCTGCAAAGGGCGTTCATTCCCTCATTGAAAAAATTGATTTAGATAATGAAAATAAATATGTTCTCCAGACAGAAACTTCATACCCTTATTTTCAAGAACACATTCAGAAATATGAAGACCCAGAGGTTGAAGTAAGTTTTGGGCCAGAAGAGTTTAATTTAAAAAATGGCTTTGAGATTATTAATGCTTTCATCAAAGTGGAAGTTCAGAATATTAAGAATGATAAGCAGATAAAAAAAGAAAAGCTTAAAGATCAGATCCAGAAAAAACTAAATGAGATAAGAGATAAGATCCTTAAGCTTAAAGTTATTTATATAGAGTTAGATGATGAGGATGATGCCTATATTATTTTTGAAACGCTTAATACCAGAGGTAAGGATTTAAATGTTGGAGATTTAGTTAAGAACTATCTTACTAAACATATTAAGGCAAAAAACCCTACGGTTGACCTTCCAAAGGATAAATGGAAAATTATAAGAGAAAATATTGATAGCACTTCTGCTGAGTTAGATGTGGATACTTTTTTACTACATGTTTGGCTTTCTAAGTATGAATACACTACTGCAAAGGCATTATATAAAAAGTTGAAGCTTACAATAAAGTCAAGTCAAGCAAGATCGTTTCTTGATAACTTATTGACAGATTCTATAACCTATAAGACGATTTTTGATCCAGATACAAGGAAGTGGACAAAAAATGAAATGCCAATTAAGGATTCTTTAGCTTCACTTTATGGATTTAGAGTAACTCAACAAACTCCAATGGTCTTATCTATCATGAGAGAATATAATTCTCAACGGTTAAAGTTTAAGCATACTGTAGAAGCATTGGAAGCAATAGAGCATTTTCATTACATCTTCACAGCTATTACCTCCCAGCGTTCCTCAGGTGGCATAGGTACTATGTATTCATCATATGCCAGAAAGCTTTCTTCTGGAATTGATGATAATGAAAAGATGAAAATCATAAAAGAACTTAAGCAAAAGATGAAGGAAAAACTTCCAACCTATGATGAGTTTCTTGCCAGTTTTAAGACTATTCAATTTACCAACGGATATACTAAACAGAAAAAAATAATTCAATATACGCTATCTAAAATTGACAAATTCTTTAATCAAAATGGATCTGTAGTAAATTATGATCTTATGACGATAGAACATATTCTTTCCCAAAGCCCTAAATTAAAAAATGCCAATCACGATCACTGTGTTGGATTATTAGGGAATTTAATTTTAGTTGATGAAACTACAAATAATACATTGGCCAATAAAGATTTTAGTGCAAAGAAAGATATTCTGAAGAACACGAATGTTTATTTGGATGATATAATTAAAAAATCAACAACTTGGGATGTGGCCGAAATAGAGCTAAGAACAGAGAATCTAGCATCTATTGCCTACAACACAGTTTTTAAAATTTAGTAATCTATTTGCATTTAAGAGTACTAAATTGAATCTACTTATGTGGATAGAGAGTTATTGTAATAGTTAAATGATTTTTTAAACTAAATTTTATGAGATATTTTTTCTGTATTATTTTTCCACCATTAGCAGTTATTTCTACTGGTAAATTCCTGGCTTTTATCCTTAACCTAATCCTGAGTTTGTGTTTTGTTATCCCTGGAATTATTCATGCCTTTATTGTAGTGAATAGATTTTACGCCGATAGAAGACATAAGGAAGTTTTAAAGGCAATGAAAGAAAACAAGGTCACTGCATAAGATATAGGGTAAATAATAAATATTAATACACATGAAAGTTTTTATAAGCTGGTCAGGAAATAAAAGTCATAAAGTTGCTTTAGTGTTTAGGGATTGGTTTCCGTCGGTGATTCAAACTATCGAACCATATGTTTCCTCTGAGGATATTGACAAAGGGGCCAGATGGAGTACAGACATTGCTAAAGAACTGGAGAATTCAACTTTCGGCATTTTATGTGTAACCAAGGAAAACATGAACGCACCTTGGTTGTCATTTGAGGCTGGCGCATTATCTAAAACAATGGATAAGTCATTCGTAAGTCCATTTCTTTTTGATATTAAGCGTTCGGAAGTTAACGGTCCAATTTTGCAATTTCAATCGACAATTTTTCAAAAGGATGACATTAAGAAATTACTAAACACTCTTAATAAAGCCTGTGGCGAGGCATGTATTTCAGATGCAAGGCTCGAAAAAGCGTTTGAAGTCTGGTATCCAACTTTAGAAACAGAGTTGAATAAATTAAAGGGTGTTATTGATGAAAAAGAAGAAGTAAAAAAAACAGAGGTTAATAAAGTTCACAACGCAGAAATTCTGGAAGAAATTCTTGACTTGTCCAGAAATAATCAAAAGTTATTAAGAAATCCTGACCAAAAGCTTTACGAAAATGTTGATGAATTAAAAAAGACAATTCAGGAACACATCATGAGATTTGACAAAAACATGGATCATGATTTTAGAAGAATGGGGAGAAGAATACCTCCGATGCTTATTGAAGAAATGATGCATTTCCCAATGAGAAACGGGAAAAGTCATTATGGGTTTCTTATGGCTTTAGGCTTATTTAAAAATGATTTTCCATGGGTTTACGATTTAGGAAAGGAATTAATTGATGTATTAAAATCAAAGGCAAATAAAGAAGCAAAAGCTGAAGCAGTAAATGAATTCAAAGAAATGCTGGAACATACTTTAGGACATCCGATTATGAGAGAAATGGTTGGAATGCGAAAAGATTCAATGATGTACTTGAAAGAATTACCTTATACACTAAATCGCTACTTAGACAATATAATTTAAGTTTTATCGACACTTCCATAGCTGGTTGTTAATAAAGCACTACATTTTACCCTCTGCATTCGGCAGAGGGTTTTTTATTTCCATACAGCACCTACATTTTATACTCTGTGTTTTTGCTGCTCTTTTCAGAGCATGGAAAACAATTCAAAATCTAATGAGGATCACAAGGCTTTCAAAAACCACTACTGGTATCTCAGAGCTTCTTTTGTTCATTACATTAAATCGGGAGCCTTGGGGAATTTTGAAGTCTCTACGTCGCTCCTGGAAGCTATTTTTGAAGTCTATTCTTCCGATGCAAGTTCCACTCTTGAAGAAAATCCCATAGAGAAATTAATTATTGCAAAGACAGAAGACAAAATAGCAATATGGCTAAAGTCTGGTCATCGCTTTTTATAGTCTTATGGTCTTGGTATAAACGACAAAATATGAGCTATCACATCTACGGTAAATCCATTTCCAATAGCTGCGTATCTCTGGTTGTCGCTACAATGGCGTGTATAATGCTCAGGTAAGGTTTGTAAGCGTTCACATTCTGTAGGTGTTAATTTGCGAGTTATTTTTTTTAGTTTTTCAAGAGCTTCAAGATTTCGGGCTTTCTGGTCGGTGTACTTTTCTTTCTTGTTATAAATTACTTCAATCTTCTCAGTGGGGGTGTAATAGTAATTGCAGGTAAATCCACTCGCTGTCGTTGTAACGGCGGTAACAGGCACTTCAAAGATTCTCTGTCTCTCAGAGCGGAAGAAGTAATTAGCTGGGGAAGAGCTGGCATAGGTGGCTGTTATACACGCAGACTTTTCTTTCTCCGTATAACCAGAATCAATTACATCTTTCAAATAGATTTCTTTGTCTTCAGGTTGAGAAATTGGAATATTTGTCCAATACAAACGTGTTCTTTGCTGGGCCGAGACGAGCTTAGAGTTTATCATGATAGGTTCTACTTTTAAAAGCTCAGTGATTTTCTTTTTATTTTCATTGCTCATGGAATTTACGTTCTCGGCCAAGAAATATTTTGGCTTCACCTGCTCCATTACTTTAATGGCATCATACAATAATCCGCTATGCTTGCCTTCAAGTCCTTCTCTTTTTGAATTTAGGGAAGAAAGGTCAGTGCATGGAAACCCGAATACCATGAAATCAATCGGCGGCAGGTCTTCAAAGTTTAGATCCTTAACATTTCCGAGTTGGATAATATCAGGGTAATTTTTTTCTGAAATTCTCATTGCGTATTTATTGATTTCTGAAGCGTAATACTTTATTGGGCTGATGCCTACCCTGTCTAATGCTAAGCGTGCGCAACTAACACCATCGAATAAGGATAATACGGTAAATTCTGTTTTCATCTGACTCTGTTTATTTTTAAATAGTCAGAGAATTCTATTTTCGGGTCAGAGGAAGAAAATATTTTCTTAAAGTGTCAGATTAAATCTTTTTTTCCTGGCAAAAATAGTTGGTTACGAAATTTTATTAAAGGTTGCTTCCAAATTGAACTTATGGGAACATTGCTTTGTGACAGATAAGGATCAAACAGCATGAAAGAGTCAGATGAAGAAAAATACTTGGTTTGAAACCAGTGATGAATTTTTGGAATGCGAAATTTGTGCGATACTATTTTGATTATACTGGCAAAGGCTTATTTAAGGTATTTCTGATACGATGGTTATTTAATACCTCTATTCAATACCTCTATTTAGGACTGCCCTT
>DATMOV010000424.1:0-7952 GCA_035568055.1 Cytophagaceae bacterium | reverse complement strand
AGGCTCATAAACAGGATAATAATTGGGCGCGGAGGCATTGATGATATAATTTTTACCCAGGTCAAGATGGATCTCATAAAAAGCCGAATCCTTTATTATTTCTGCCGGGAAGTTTGTCCCATTCACTTGTATGGAAAATATAATAGCAGGGGAGATAGGCTTTAATGTTTTGTTGTCAATCACTTTTCCTTTTATTACAGCGATTCTTTCTTCCACCTTATTTACATAAAGATCAAGGTCTATTTCTTCGTAACTGTCTTTTTCAGTAAGATTAAGTGTTGCGGAAATGGGGGTGAACTTCTCCGCTTTTACCTGCATCTGATAGGTTTTACCAAATGGTACTTTTACTTCGTATGTTCCGTCTTCATGAATTATCGCGCTGTCTATCACTATGCCATCAGCCACGATTTTAGGCATGGCATACGCGGGGACAGGGTTTCCAGTATTTTTTACTATTAATTTCCCCCGGAGCTGCACATAAGGATAGCTCTCAACATAGAGATCTTTTTTCATCTCCGTATATTCTTTCACATCCCTGACATTCACTGATTCAGGAATGGAGTTATAATTTTTTACAACTCCTGCCAGTTTATATGTTTTACCCAAAGGAAGCTTGAAGGAATATTCTGCCGTTTCAGGATTTACCTTTACGGAATCAACTATTTTTTCATCCACTAAAATCATATAATTTGATTTTCCTGTGAGCGGTGTTCCTTTGGTTTTATTCATTATTTTTCCTGATACGAGCACAAAAGGATTTTCCTCAAATATTTTCACTTTAAAAATATCAACGTTGCCCAAACTGTTTTTTCCGGAACAGAAATAAGCCCAACTGCCTTTGAAATTGGTTTTATAATAGGAATCATATTCGGTACTGTTGATCGTATCAGAAAGCAATTTAGGTTTAGACCAGATTCGGTAAGTGTCATCAACCCTTGTACAGGAATAAATATTATAACGATCCCTGCCTGATTTTCTGTTACTGGTAAAATATAATGTGTTGCCATCCATCGAAATAAATGGCGCTTCCTCCCTGAATCTTGTACTGATTGGCTTTTTTATCTTTTTAGGGTTTCTCCATCTTAAATTTTCTTTTTGTGTACTGATATAAAGATTGTTTCTCTTCCCGCCAAATCTTTTGCTAAAACTAAGAAGTAACACTTTGTGATCCGGGCTCATATACGCGTTACTCGCCTGCCCTTTGTTCTTTCTGGAGTAGCCTATAATATCCAGATCCTCCGTGGAGCTCCATTCTCCGTTACCAAGCTGCTTGCCCCATGATAATCCTCTTTTTCTCCATTGATTTTTATCAGTATAAAGTCCATTCACGAGTATAGACCCATCGTTCGAAATGCCTAAAATGGCATTGTGCCGAACCCTGTTGATGGACTGAGGCAGTCTTACAGCCATGCCCCATGTGCCATCCTCCTGAAGTTCTGACATCCAGATATCCTGGCTGTCAAATTTACCATAGTAATTTTCCGGGTGATTTACTCTGTTGAAATAAAGGGTTTTACCGTCAAGTGAAAGAACAGGATTTATTTCAGCATAAACAGAGTTTACATTCGGCCCCAGATTTTCGGGAAGAAATGAATTTTGAGCAAATAATTCCGGAGCACAAAGTAAGCTCACCAATAATGTGAGTCGGAATAATTTCATTTTCATATATAATATTTTTTGTACTCGTTATTTTTTCGGTGCAGTTTGTTTTTCCGGAAGCCTGATCCTGCCAAACACCAAATTTATACCTACTCTGAAATTAATTGATTTTGCATCTTTTGGAATAATAATAAATGGATGGCTGCTATAAGAGTATGTCCTTAAAATGCAATCGGATACAAAATAGAGCTGGACAGGCCCTGGATTTATTACGATGCCTATTCCCGCATTATCTAAATTTCTATATTGATAAGTATAGGTTAGTAAAAGACTGAAAATATTTCCGATTTTTTGAGTAACGCCAATAGTAGCGGAAGTTCTGAATGCTTTATACCTTTCCAGTGAAAGGGATCCGTTTAACATGGTTTTTTTAGTAAGATTATATTTCACCCTGGCATAGAATTGAGGAATAACCCAGGTTGTATACTTATGTGCTGTCTCAGTATATTTAAAACTATTCTTTAATGAATCGGTATAATTTACATGTGATGTATCATTGCTATTAGGAACTTTATAATGAATTCCGTCAAAAGTAGTACCTCCTTGAATGTTGTAATTTTTAACATCTTTAGCCCAGTGAATAAATCCTATATTATTTACCGAAAAAGAAAAATTCCATTTGTCATTATGTTTGTAGGTAGCCCCCAGATCGAACGCCATTCCTCTGTTTGAGAAGTTGGTTAAATTATTCATTAAATACGTCTTCGGATCAGAGAAATCGGAACTCATTCCGGAAGTATTCAAACTGCCATTAGAAATGGCAGTAAGATCATACGTTTGATCAGCTACTTTAAGATTCAGGTTTTTGTTTTTTACATGCGCGTTGACGAATCCCTGGAGAAATTTTGCGGTTCCGCCTATATTCCATTTTTTACCTTCCCTTACATACCCTACTCCAAATTCGCGATAATAGTTAAAGTCTACTCCTAATGAAGCTAAATCGGCCTTGTTACCTTTGAACTGATAGTTACCCTGCCACGCAAGAGACAGCAGATCTTTTGGATAAGAAAACCTGGCATCCGTTTTTTCGCTGATATGAAATGATATAAAAGATGTTCTTGCTTTAATTCTTAAGTGGAAAATATCCACATTTACTCCGGCATAAACGAAATTCTTTTTTTGTGATTTTTTTAACGCGTTATTGATATCAAAAGAATCTCCGCGCACCAATTGGTTATAAGTAAAACCTGTATTGGTAACTCCCATATAAGCGGAGGAAATCCCTGGTAAACCTACGCTTATATAATGATCAGGAATAGCTGCAGGATTAGAATACGTGCTTTGAAAAACGTTCTCCATAAATCCCAGTGTGTGCTCACTTTGAGCCAGAACAGTATGAAACTGTAAAAAAAGCATTATTGGTAAAAATAAATATTTCACAATTCTGTATCTTAATTATTACTTGACTAAAGGAATATCGAATTTAGCATGCATCGAGATTTTTATATCCAGGTTGTTTGTTTTAAAAAATTTTACATCCTGGCTACCGGGATTAGGGGTTTGCATCGTTGCTTTTACTATTAATTTATTGGCTTTTTCAAGAGGTTTAATTCTTGCATGAGGAAAAGTAACAGTTTGGTCGTCTATTCCTGCTGAGATAATTGCTCCGTTAAGATCTACTATTGGCGCTTTAAGCAAAGGTATTGCACCCGTAAAGAATGAGTCTATACGGGCATACGTGGTAGTATCGACAAAATACACTTGTAGCCTCAATTCAAGAGGAACATTATTTGTAGTTTTTATATAGAAATCTGCGAATTGAATACTGTCTGTATGCTGAATTTTTATAGCGAAAGTATCCTGCAGAGAGTAGCTTGTAACTCTTCCATAAAAAGGAATTATTAATTTTCCGATAATGGTAATTTTGCTGTCATCTTTTATAAAACCAGGCATATTTCCTAATACAGGATTTACAGCATATTTTACTTTCTGTGGACCTTTTGATAAAGCGGTTTTCAGTGAAACCAGCCCTCCACCGTCTGTAGAATTAGCATTATTAACTGTAAGTACCGTGGTCGTTGTTGATCCGATAGTTGTTGCGGGAGCGATGACTTTGTTTGCTGAAGGTTCCAGATCGCCGCCATTCATATTGTCAAAAGAATTGTTCTGGTAGATCGTTTGAAAATATTGTTTATTGGGAGTAAGCTGAACGCCAAAGGAACTTTCAAAATCAAATTCCACTCTCGGGTCGGCAAAGTATATATTTCCCTGGAAAAGGTTTTTGAAAATACTCACATCTGATTCAGATGCCATTACACCAATAGGTATGCTATTGAAGGATCCCTGAAGCAGGCTATATTGTATATTGGTAATATTCAATGTGCCGCTCATGGTACCAGCCGTTGCTCCTGTGATAGTAATGTTAAAATCAAATTGATTTCCTCCTGGTTTAAAATGTATATCGTATCCAGCAAAATTTCCTGTCAGAGAAAAGCTTGCCTGCATGCCTGAGTTCTTTGAAACTGAGAAAGGAGCATTCGTGGCTTTATTCAAAATTGTTGGGAAGGTAAGTGTTACTGTGAAGTTTTCTGCCAGATCCGTTGTAAGCATATTAAAACTCAGATCTCCTGCTTTCAGGTCTGCCTGGGTAAGAGTTCCCTGTCCGTTAAAAACAATTGAATCTAGTAACACCTGGTTGCTTGTTAACGGAAATGCGGGAACAGCATAAACCTGATCCGGGATCTTAACAATGTCCTGTGCTATAGCACTAAATGCTGTGTCTGTGTATGTCAACAGATACAATCCATTGGTATCTGTGCTCAGAGAGATATTTCCATTGTTTCTTTCTTTGATCAGGTCGCTAAGGGTGAGTTGGGAATTAACCAAAGGAACACCTATTTCCGGCTGCCAGTTGGGTAGCGTGGGACTTATAAACTTCTCCTTTTTCACACAGCCTGCAAAAACGGCCATTATTGCGATTAAATAAAGAATATTTTTTTTCATCATTGATTTTTACAATGTATTGTGTAAAAGTGATGGACTAGATTCTTCTTCAATAATTTTAGAGAAATCTAAAGCAGAAAAATTTTAATATAAAAAATTAAACGGAGGGATTGAAAATAAGTTTCAATCCCTCGCAGGATCTCATAGTAATAAAGCAATTCAGCCCCAATAACAATATGGCAATCTTGAAATCCTTAACCTTCCAACTATATTACCGCTTTAATAGCCTCTACTGTGCGCTTAACATTAGGAAGTATCGCTTCAATCAATGTAGGAGCATAAGGAAGAGGCACATCTCTATTGGTTACTCTGCCGATAGGGGCATCCAGGTAATCGAAAGCATATCTTTGAACATGGTAAGCTACTTCAGAGGCAATACAGCCGAGTGGCCAGGATTCTTCTACAATTACAAGCCTGTTGGTTTTCTTTACAGAATTTACAATCGCTTTATAGTCTATTGGCCTGATTGTTCTAAGGTCTATTACTTCAACGGAAATGCCATCTTTCTGTAATTCTTCGGCAGCCTGTAAAGCCACTTTCATGATCTTACCATAAGAAACCAGGGTAACATCATTTCCTTCTCTTTTAACATCAGCTATTCCAAGAGGAAGAATATATTCATTCTCCGGCACCTTTCCTTTATCTCCATACATAAGCTCTGACTCCATGAAAATCACTGGATCATTATCACGAATAGAAGCTTTCAGCAAGCCTTTCGCATCATAGGGATTGGAAGGAACTACTACCTTAAGACCAGGGCAGTTGGCATACCAGTTATCGAAATTCTGAGAATGCTGTGAACTCAGCATACCTGCATTACCGGTTGGTCCACGGAAAACGATAGGAGCGCTATATTGCCCGCCAGACATAGACATAATTTTTGCGGCACCATTGATGATCTGGTCGATGGCCACTAAAGAAAAGTTGAATGTCATGAATTCTATGATTGGCCTTAATCCATTCATAGCGGCGCCTATTCCTATCCCTGCAAAACCAAGCTCGGCAATTGGAGTGTCTATTACTCTCTCAGGGCCAAATTCGTCAAGCATACCCTGACTTACTTTATATGCGCCATTATACTCAGCTACCTCTTCTCCCATGAGAAAGATGCTTTTATCTCGTCTCATTTCCTCATTCAATCCTTCTCTGAGGGCTTCCCTGAATTGTATTTCTCTCATATTACTAGTCAATTTTTTATTATAAAATACGTAGTGGCTTCTTTTGAAATCATTTTAAATCATCAAATTACCATCATTCTGTGTAATCTGTCTTCCAAAATTAGCAATAAACGCCGACAAATACCAATGATTTAAGAATGCCTTTAAATAAGAAAACCATCCTTTTTGGGGATGGTTTTCTTTAGAAATTATTTATGACTTATTATTTTATCGCATCTTTGAAACCAGCAGAATTCCAATATTGTTCGAATTCCAGGTCACTCATAGCTTTTGCGGTTAAAGATTTATCAAGGGCTACAGCTTTTTTAAGATTGGTGTTAATAGTTCCTTCGTCTTTCATTCTGGCTGCGGTAACAGCGGAAAGATAAAATCCCCACGCATCATTTGGAGCAAGGCTGGTAACCTGTGCGAAGCCGGATTTAGCGGCTGAGAAATCTTTCTTAAGAAGGTTTGCAAGGGCAAGGTCATAAAGAACCTCTGGAGTTTCTTTAGCTTTTGACAAGCTTTGAACAGCCTCGTTATATTTGCCTGCTTTAATTTCAAGAGCACCTCTTACAGAGTTCATTCCTTTTTTTACATCATCATTTCCTTCAAGTGTAGAAGCTTTGTCCAGTTGCACCATAGCTTCTGGTTTCATGTTCTTCATAGCAAGGCCGCTGGCAATGTTGGTAACAACAATAGCAGAATTTTCTTTTTTCTTGTTAGCGATATCGAATTGACCCAAGGCCATATCAACCAGTTTCATTTTCTGATTCTGATCAATTTCTTTTTTAGCCATTTCAAGATATACAGCGCCTAAATTGTTGTGAGATACCCAACTGTCATTTTTCTTGGTCAAAGCTATGTAAATGCCTTCTTTCTCTTTAAGAATTGGAGTAAGTGTACCTGCATAAGCAAGCTCTTGTTCGTTTAATGTATCTGGTTTGATAGTTCCATCAGAGATACCTTTTGCTAATAAAGTTATTTCGGCATCAGTTTTCTTAGGTTTCACTACCAATATTTCAGTTCTCGCAGTTCTTAATTTTGGATAAATATGAGCAAGAATATTCTTCTTATAGAATGGCAGTTTTTCGATTTCACCTTCTTTTGAAGTGAATGAGCCAGCTCCGTTTACAATATTCAATACTTGCGCTTTTTCTTCAGCAGTCAAATAAGTGGTTGAATCCAGCATGCCCTTTAAAGGTGTCCAGTCCATTACAATACCTTTTGTTACAAAGCTGATAGAGTCAGCTTTGGTAGCGTAATTATAATGTTTCATTCTCTCTTTGTAGTATTTTTCGATAGCTTTAGCTCTTTCGTCAGCCAGGGAAGAATTTTTGGTTTCGGAACCTTCTGGTGAGTGTTCTCCAACGATATTAACAGTTCTCGTTACATTCTTTTTAGCGATGAAGGCATCCAGGTTCTTTCCGTGTTTACCATGCATTTCGCTTTCTTTCAGTACAGATCTTCCCTGATCGAAATAGAAATTAATGAGAAGCGGCATATATTCTTCCTTGTTATTATAGCCGTGATCAGCATATCCAACGTAAAAAATATCTTTTACAAGGCGGGAAGTAGTGATTAAGCCTTTTGCAACAGGCATTTCCTCTGTCGATTTATTTTTGCTTTTTGTGAGGTTGGAAGCTGTTCCTTTTACAACCAGGTCTCCATTACCTATGGCTGGTTTATAGCCAAACTGGAAGGTGTGAACTATTTTAGGCTGTTCAGTTTTAGCGTTTGGAAAGTCATTTGATTTAAATTCAACAGATCCAAGCTCAAGTTTTTGATCTGCATACTTATAGGCTGTTCCTACAGTATAGATCTTATTCTTTTTGAGAACACTTCAGGAAAGATCAGGAGAGCCTGCCAAAAGATCGGAAACGACATGCTTCCTCAAATGAGGATTTCTGTCAGTTAGTTTTGTCGGATTCTTCATTCTATGAATGGTTTGACCAATAGCTCTGAAAGGAGGCGCGATTAAATCGAGTAAAAAAGGATTCTTCTTGATATTTCTCTTTAGGACGGCGATGAGTTCGTTTTGATTTCTTGGCTTCCGCGAATCCAGTCCCCACACGTAGATGTAGTCAGATTGTTGAACATTCTCGTGGGAAAAATCAGAAGTCTTAAAAGTTCGGCATAGGACATAAAGCGGCGAACTTGAGATTACTTCAGCCCGTTCCCTATTCTTCGGCT
>DATMOV010000423.1:0-3361 GCA_035568055.1 Cytophagaceae bacterium | reverse complement strand
CTTATGTAGAAGTTAAAAGCCGCAGGGTTGGAGGAGCTACATTCCAGGTACCAACAGAAGTAAGGCCTGAAAGAAAAACAGCTTTAGGAATGAAATGGCTCATCTTATACTCCAGAACACGTGGAGAAAAGACCATGACCGAGAAACTTGCTAATGAAATCGTTTCTGCTTCAAAAGGTGAAGGAGCGGCAGTAAAGAAAAAGGACGACACACACAGAATGGCTGAAGCAAATAAGGCCTTCTCACATTTCAGATTCTAAAATATTTTCAATAATAAGTAATGGCAAGGGATTTAAAATTTACAAGAAATATAGGCATCGCTGCTCACATAGATGCGGGTAAAACCACAACCACTGAGCGTATCCTGTATTATGCAGGAGTAAGCCACAAAATAGGCGAGGTGCATGACGGTGCGGCTACCATGGACTGGATGGCGCAGGAGCAGGAGAGAGGTATTACCATTACTTCAGCCGCTACCACAGTTGATTGGAAATACAGAGGGCAGCAATACCATGTTAATATTATTGATACACCAGGTCACGTTGACTTTACTGTAGAGGTAAATCGTTCACTGCGTGTGTTGGATGGACTTGTATTCCTGTTCAGCGCTGTTGATGGCGTTGAGCCACAATCGGAAACTAACTGGCGCCTTGCAAATAATTACAATGTTGCCCGTATTGGTTTTGTAAACAAAATGGACAGATCAGGCGCTGATTTTCTTAATGTTTGCAAACAGGTAAGAGAAATGCTGGGAAGCAATGCAGTTGCCCTTCAGCTGCCAATAGGAGCCGAAGACAATTTTAAAGGAGTGGTTGACTTAGTTAACTTCAGAGGTATAGAGTGGAATGAAGAGGATAAGGGTATGACTTTTAAAGAAGTGCCAATACCCGCTGATATGTTGGAAGAAGCTGAAGAATATAGAGTGAAATTATTGGAAGCGGTGGCTGACTTCGATGATAAGATCATGGAAAAATATTTCGTTGATCCAAACTCTATCACAGAAGAAGAAATATTGACAGCTCTTCGTAAGGCCACCATCGCGATGAAGGTTGTTCCTATGCTTTGCGGCTCATCTTTCAAGAATAAAGGCGTACAAACTATGTTGGATTATGTGATGGCTTTGTGTCCATCTCCAATGGATAAAGATAATATTACAGGAACAGATCCTGATACAGGCGCTGAAATTTCACGTAAACCAGATGAGAAAGAACCATTTGCAGGCTTAGCGTTTAAAATCGCGACAGACCCTTATGTAGGCCGTCTTTGTTTTGTGCGTGCATATTCAGGGGTACTGGAGTCTGGCTCATATATATACAATACCCGTTCTAATAATAAGGAGCGTATTTCCCGTGTATTCCAAATGCACGCGAATAAACAAAACCAAATCGAAAGACTTGCAGCCGGAGATATCGGTGCTGTAGTTGGATTTAAAGACATTAAAACAGGAGATACCCTTTGCGATGAAAAGCATAAAATAGTGCTTGAGTCAATGGACTTCCCTGAGCCGGTTATCGGATATGCCATCGAGCCTAAAACACAGGCGGATTCAGACAAAATGGGTATGGCAATTTCCAAGCTGGTTGAAGAAGATCCTACACTTCACGTAAATACAGACTACGAAACGGGTCAGACTATTTTAAGAGGAATGGGTGAGCTTCACCTTGAAATTATCATAGACAGATTAAAGCGTGAGTTTAAAGTTGAAATTAATCAAGGAGCCCCTCAGGTTGCCTATAAAGAAGCGCTTACAAAGAATTTCGAACATCGTGAAGTTTATAAGAAACAAACAGGTGGTCGTGGTAAATTCGCAGATATAGTGTATGAAATCGGGCCACGTCCTGATGGAAAGCCAGGTCTGGAATTTAAGAATGAAATTGTAGGTGGTGTGATCCCAAGGGAGTTTATCAGCCCTATACAAAAGGGTTTTGAGGAAGCCATGAAGAATGGTATTCTTGCAGGTTACCCTCTTGAATCAATGATGGTAAGATTATTTCATGGTTCATTCCACGATGTCGATTCTGATGCTTTGTCATTTGAATTAGCAGCCAGATCAGGTTTCAGGGAATCAGCTAAACATGCTGGTCCAAAGATCATGGAGCCTATCATGAGCGTAGAAGTTATTACTCCGGATGAATATACAGGCCCTGTAACAGGTGACCTTAACAGAAGAAGAGGTATGATGAAAGGCATGGATACCAAAGCCGGTGCCCAGGTTGTAAAAGCCGATGTTCCACTTTCAGAATTATTCGGATATGTTACGGATTTAAGAACCCTTACTTCTGGCCGCGCGACAGCATCATTAACATTCTCTCATTATGAATTCGTGCCTGCTAACCTGGCAGAATCAATCATTACTAAAGTAAAAGGAGCAGCAGTAACAAAATAATTATGAATCAGAAAATCAGAATCAAGTTAAAATCGTACGACCACAGCTTAGTGGACAAATCTTCTGAAAAGATTGTTCGCGCTGTTAAGTCTACTGGAGCCATAGTAAGTGGTCCTATTCCTTTGCCAACAGAAAAGGAAATATTCACAGTTTTGAGATCTCCGCACGTAAATAAGAAGTCAAGAGAGCAATTTCAGCTTTGTACTTATAAAAGGCTGGTAGACATTTATTCTACCAGTACAAAAACGGTTGATGCACTGATGAAATTAGAGCTTCCAAGCGGAGTTGATGTAGAAATCAAGGTCTGATCACAGATACTGTACCTAAAAGAGGGGAACCAATAAAGCCATATTGGTTCTTTTTTATTCTTATGAATTAATTAAAAATAAAGTTGGCTTAAAAAGAGTTTTTTATTAACTTTGCAGTCCCATTTTGGGGAAGCAGTAAATTTTAGTGATTGACTGAATTATAAAATAACAATAAGATGTCAGGCATAATAGGAAGAAAAATAGGAATGACAACCGTGTTCGGGGAGGATGGAAAAAGCATTCCATGCACTTTGATTGAGGCTGGCCCATGTGTGGTCACCCAAATCAGGTCTGTGGAGAAGGATGGTTACAAAGCCGTTCAGCTGGCTTACGGAGAAAAGAGAGAAAAATCCACCACCAAAGCTTTGGCTGGTCATTTTAAGAAGGCGGCAACAACACCTAAAATAAAGTTGGTTGAGTTTAAAGAATTCGAAAAAGAATTTACTCTTGGTGATAAAATAGTTGTATCTGATATTTTCAATGTAGGAGATTTCATAGACGCTATAGGTACATCAAAAGGAAAAGGTTTTCAAGGCGTAGTAAAACGTCACGGATTTGCAGGGGTTGGAGGTCAGACACACGGACAGCATAATAGAGCGAGACATGCCGGCTCTATAGGATCATGTTCTTATCCTGCAAGAGTATTTCCAGGTATGAGAATGGCAGG
>DATMOV010000422.1:0-9198 GCA_035568055.1 Cytophagaceae bacterium | reverse complement strand
CGAAGGCAGCTCTTATGCGGGAGTAAAAATTTCTCCGTTTTTCGATTCAATGCTGGTAAAAGTTTCTGCATCGGGCCGGACCTTAAGAGGCGCCAGCGAAAGGCTCCACAGGGCACTCCGGGAATTCAGGATCAGAGGTGTAAAAACCAATATAGGTTTCCTTGAGAACGTAATCAGCAACCCCACCTTTATCAAGGGTGAAGCGACGGTTAAATTTATTGATGAACACCCCGAACTTTTTCAGATTCCAAGAAGGCTCGACAGAGGCACCAAAACTTTGCTCTACGTTGCAAATGTAATTGTCAATGGAAATCCAGATGTGAAAGTCATCGATACCAAGAAGGTTTTCAGGATTCCCAACATCCCCGATTATGAAAAATTTGGCCCATATCCCGAAGGCTCAAGACAAAAACTAAAGAATCTGGGCCGCGAAGGTTTTGTCCAGTGGGTAAAAGACCAGAAGGCAGTCCAGTATACAGATACTACTTTCAGGGATGCTCATCAGTCTTTGCTTGCAACACGCGTTCGTACCAAGAATATGCTGGATGTGGCGGAGAGCTTTGCCAAAAATCATCCGCAGGTTTTCTCCATGGAAATGTGGGGAGGGGCGACATTTGATGTAGCCTTAAGGTTTTTACATGAATGTCCGTGGACAAGACTTCAATTGCTCAGGGAAGCTATTCCGAATATTCTTTTCCAGATGCTTATCCGCGGTTCAAACGCTATCGGCTATAAAGCTTATCCCGATAACCTGATCGAAAGGTTCATTGAAGAATCATCGAAGAATGGAATTGATGTATTCAGGATATTCGATTCGCTGAACTGGGTAGATGCTATGAAGGTAAGCATCAAAGCCGTAAGAGAAAGAACAGACGGAATCGCCGAGGCGGCAATTTGTTATACAGGCGAGATCCTTGATCCGAAGAACAAAAAATATACTTTACAATATTATCTGGATCTTGCGCGACAATTGGAAGATGAAGGCGCGCATATCCTTGCCATCAAAGACATGGCCGGATTGCTCAAACCATATTCCGCCGAAGTGCTGGTGAAAGAATTGAAGAAAGCGGTAAGTATTCCGATCCATCTTCATACTCATGATACCTCATCCATTCAGGCAGCGACTTACCTGAAATCCATAGAAGCAGGAGTAGATATCATTGACGTCGCTATCGGTTCTATGTCGGGGCTTACTTCCCAGCCGAATTTCAATTCCATTGTAGCAATGCTGCAGGGACATGAGAGAGAATTGAAGTTCAATCTTCCTGCCCTCAATCAATACTCAAATTACTGGGAAGATGTAAGAGAATTCTATTATCCATTCGAATCAGACCTTAAAGCAGGCACCGCACAGGTATATGAAAACGAGATTCCGGGCGGACAATATTCAAATCTTCGTCCGCAGGCCGAGGCTCTGGGATTGGGCAAGAAATTTGAAAAGGTCAAGGCAAACTATGCCAATGTTAATAAGCTTTTTGGAGACATCGTTAAAGTAACTCCAAGCTCAAAAGTCGTTGGAGATATGGCGCTGTTTATGACTTCCAATAGCCTTAGCGCTAAAGATGTTATGGAAAAGGGACATCTGCTTTCTTTCCCCGAATCGGTGAAAGGATTCTTTAAAGGTGAGTTGGGACAGCCCTTTGGCGGCTTCCCTCAGGAGCTTCAGGCAATCGTATTGAAAGGGGAGCAACCTTTTACTGATCGCCCTAATGAACATTTGAAACCAATAGATTTCGATAAGGAGTTCAAAGAATTCCTGGAGAGATTCGGAAGTCACTATAACTTTCTGGACTTCCTGTCTTATCAGATGTATCCTAAAGTGTTCGAAGCCTATTATTACCATAATGAGCAGTTTGGTGATGTGTCACACATTCCAACCCCTGCATTTTTTTATGGCTTGAAGAATAATGAGGAAATATTGATCAAAATCGCCAGTGGAAAGACCATCATTGTAAAGATGCTTTACTGTTCTGAACCTGATGAAAAGGGTATGCGCACGGTTTACTTCGAGCTGAACGGGCAGACCAGAAAAGTACAGGTAAAAGATAATTCTGTTCAGGCTGAGAAACCTGTATTCAGGAAAGCGGAAAAGAAGAATGAAATAGGGTCGCCATTGCAGGGAAGATTAGGAAACTTACTGGTAAAAGTAGGGGATAAAGTAAAAGAGAATACAGCCCTTTTTGTCATTGAAGCAATGAAGATGGAAACTACTATTACCTCCAATTTTGAAGGAACCGTAAAGGCCATTTATATTCCTGAAAGCACCATGGTGGAACAGGACGATATGGTTTTGGAACTTGAGTAAAAGTGAGAAATATAACTTTCTGTTTTTTTATTACGTTTATAAGCAAAAAAAAGTCTACATCGTTATGAAGAAAATTGCCCTTTTTATTCTGATAGCTACTGTATTAAATTCCTGTGCCTGGTGGAGAGAGCGTAAAGCGGAACACCATCAGCCATTTAAAAACCATAAAGAGAAAGCAGGTCACAAAATGCATCCGGAGCATCATAAATAGTCTTTAAAGTTGTAATTTTTATTTTTGTTTGTAATTTTCCTTGAATTGAATTGCTCGATTCAAAAAAATATGCCAATTTGTTCTAAACATATCTAATATGAATATAAATAAAGTTGTTATCATGATCTGCTTGCTTGGATTTATTGCATCATCCTGCATTTCAGGGCATAAGGATCAGAGTTGGCACCCACGCAGTGGCAAAAAAATGCAAAAAGGGCATAACAATAAATAGTGTTCCTTTAAATTCTCTTCTTTATATCCTCTTAAGGGTTTTTTCTCTTCTTCTTTCTTACCATTTTTTTATATTGAGATAGTGGCAGGAAACTTTTATATTTGGTAATATGAAGAAGATCATCATAGCCATAGACGGATATTCAGCGTGCGGGAAAAGCACCACGGCTAAGATGCTCGCCGCGAAACTTGGCTATTCCTATATTGATACCGGGGCTATGTATAGAGCCACGACCCTGTATTTTCACGAACATTATATCAACCTCACGAATCCAAAAGCCATTCAAAAAGCATTGGAGGAGATTCATATCACCTTTATTTTTAATCCCAAGCTTGACAAAAGTGAAACTTACCTCAACGGATTGAATGTTGAAGATGAAATAAGAAAGATGTACATCTCCGAAAAAGTAAGCGAAGTAAGTGCGCTAACGGAGGTACGACGTTATATGGTTGGACTGCAGAAGAAGATGGGAAAGAAAAGAGGCTTGGTAATGGATGGCAGGGATATCGGTACAGCCGTGTTTCCCGATGCTGAACTTAAAATATTTATGGTGGCGGATATGCAGGTCCGCGCCTATAGGAGGCAACAGGAATTACTCGGAAGAAAACAGGTGGTGGATCTTGATGATATTATTAAAAATATTGAAAAGAGAGATTACATAGATACCACCCGTGACGAAGGCCCGTTAAAAAAAGCGGATGACGCCTATATCCTTGACACAACATTTATGACGGTGGACGAGCAGGTAGATTTTGTTATTCACCTGGTAACAGGAAAGATGATAGAGTCACATAATAATCTTTTGATCATATGAACGTAAGCATAGATAAGAATTCAGGTTATTGCTTCGGCGTAGAATTCGCGATACAGATGGCGGAAGATGAGCTTGACAATGGCGAACCTCTGTATTGCCTCGGAGATATCGTGCATAACAGCATGGAGGTACAGCGCCTCCATAACAAAGGACTCCGTATCATTGAAAAAGAAGATCTCAGACATCTGAAAAATTGCAAGGTGCTGATACGCGCTCACGGCGAGCCTCCGGAAACATACGAACTGGCATTAAAAAATAATATTGAGCTTATTGATGCTTCATGCCCGGTAGTTTTGAAACTACAGAACAGAGTAAAGCATGCCTGGGACAAAGCAGAGGAAACCGAAGGACAGATCGTAATCTACGGACAGCATGGGCACGCAGAAGTAATTGGCCTTGCCGGACAAACAGGCAACGCGGCTATTATAGTGACAAAAGAGGAAGAACTGGATAAAATTGATTTTACCAAGCCGGTAACATTGTTTAGTCAGACTACCAAGAGCACTAAAGGATTTTATAATCTAAAATCCAAAATAGAAGAAAAAATCAAAGGTGCGGGAAAGCTGGAGGAAGTAAATTTTGATTATAATGACAGCATCTGCAGACAGGTTTCCAACAGGGAACCGCAGCTACAGAAATTCTCCAGAGAGCACAGTGTGGTGATTTTTGTGAGTGGCAGGAAAAGCTCCAATGGCAAAGCGCTCTATACTGTATGCAAAACGGAAAATGCAAGAAGCTATTTCGTGGAGAATGAAACAGAGATAGATAATACCTGGTTTAAGCCGGAAGATTCTGTAGGCATCTGCGGCGCCACCTCCACACCCATGTGGCTGATGGAACAGGTACAGGCATATATCAAAAAAGTTTATTAGAAGGAGTACAGCGGCGATATGGCAATGAAACGATTTTTAAGATATTTTTTACAGGGCCTCCTCTTTGTGGTTCCGGTAGGATTTACTATTTATATAATATATGGTACTATTGACTGGATCGATGGGCTGATACCACGCATCTTTAATATTATTAAGCCATTCCCTGGCTTCGGGCTCGTAATCATTGTTTGTGCGGTTACAATCATAGGTTATCTGGGATCCACGCTGATCGCCAAACCAGCCTTCACTGTATTTGAAAATTTTATTTATCGCATCCCGCTGGTCAATTTGATTTATTCATCCGTGAAAGATGTGATCGGCGCTTTTGTAGGTGACAAGAAAAAATTCAACCAGCCTGTAATGGTAAACTGGAACAAAGATTTTAACATCCACCGGATCGGGTTCATCACGCAACAGGATTTAAAATACTTAGGCATACACGATAAAGTTGCCGTTTATTTCCCCGACTCTTACAATATCTCAGGAAACCTTTTTGTGGTCTCCAAAGACCATATCACCGTAATCCATGCCCCAAGCTCAGAGGTGATGAAGTTCATCGTTTCTGGCGGGGTGTCTGGGTTAAATCATTAAATCAGAATTGTATTCGTGGGATTAAAGGATTGCTGGAGACCTTTTGAACGCTCGCTCTCGCCTGAAATAGGTTTATATCTTCCCTGGTTAAGTCTGAAGACTTGCGAGAAAAGTTACAGGTTCCGCTTCGCTTAAGACTTGCCAGAACGGAATCTGCCCGGGATTTCGATATTGATCAACAAAT
Source organism: Cytophagaceae bacterium (assembly GCA_035568055.1). Taxonomy (GTDB): domain Bacteria; phylum Bacteroidota; class Bacteroidia; order Cytophagales; family Cytophagaceae; genus DATMOV01. The sequence continues at coordinate 3,989 of DATMOV010000422.1, read as the reverse complement.
TCCGGGAACGTTATCCTATTATCATTTCGTTATAACAATAGTTATAAACGATTTATGCTATGGAAAAATTAAGTGATGTAATTACCGATTTCGAATTAGAAGATATGGAATTCGCTATCTTCTCTGATAAATAAAGTAATTGAATTGTTAAATAAAGAAGAAATTAAATCCAATGAAGAAGTGAAGACTACATTGGAAGCGATGTATGATAAACTTTCAGAGGCTAATTCAGTGCTGGAAAAATTTGAAGTTGAAGTAAATGAAAATGATCAATAATGATCATTTTCTGGCTTTAAGTTGTATGAGGTAGCATTGGCCCTTGAGATATTGATCATGACACCTATAAAATATCATTCAGATATCATGTTATGTTCTGTATTTAATCAGTCAGAATGATAATTATTACAACTATCGCTATACATTTCTCTTACTTTGTGATCATACAAATGCTCATATCCCAACTTTAATGAATTCCTAAGATCCTTACATGCCTTGCATTTGTCATTTAACTCCAGGTATATCTGAGCCCGGTACTTAAAGGCGACTGAGTTCCCGGAATCAAATTCAATGGAGGCATTTATATCTTTGAGTGCAAGCTCATATTTTTTGGCTTTATAATAGATAAAGCCTCTTTTCAAATGGGCGTGCGCATAATCGGGTTTTAATTTTATTGCCAGGTCAAAATCAGAAAATGCCCCGGAAGTATCATCAATACTATACTTTATTAATCCTCTGTTAAAAAAGAATTCAGCGTTAGTGGTATCCAGTTGGATAGACCGGTCGGCATCTTTTAATGCGCCGTCAAAGTCATCCAGATCATATTTTGCAATGGCCCTATAAGCATAAGCCTGGGCATAATCAGGTTTGAGATCTATGGCTCTGCTAAGATCATTTATCCCTTCCTGGTACCCCTTTAAATTCGTTTTTAGCATTCCTCTTTCAAAATATAACTCATGATTCAACGTATAGACCCGGATAGCATGGTCTAAAATTTTTATGGCTCTTACATAATTACCTTTTGCTTCTGCCTTTTTTGCCTTATGAATCATATCCGTACATTTATCCTTAAAAGTATACGCAAAGAAAAAAAGAGATGAACTCAATATAAGAAGCATCCTGATTTTAGTAGGATTGAAAATTTGGATTTTTAATAATCGGACAAAGTTTTTCATAATAATCGGGTTTTTATTAAATATTTTTTACTGGCGACACTTAATTAGCTTCTTTTTTCTGAATAGGAAATCCTCAAGTATTGTCAATCCTTATTCCCGCCAGATAAATGTCATGGGGAAATAAAAAGCTAACTATGCAGAATGTAGATACCAAAATGAATGTTGGATCATATCCTTAACATTATAAATTCTATTTCACGCAATGCTTTAAAATATCTTTCTGCCATTTCAATATCAGTTTTAGAACTAATATCCGCTGTTTGTATGAGCTGATCATTCTCTGATTTAAACTCTTCACCAATGCCAACAGGATATGGTGCTCCTGGAACAATTGTTTTCATTTCGGAATGATTAGGTTGTTTAAAGTAATACATAGTTATTTACTAGCTACCAAAAAGCCATCCATAATTTCACTAAAGTCTACAAAGGAATTGAATTCACTGATTAGCTCCTTTTTGTTATTATAGATATAAAGCGAAGGATATCCTGCCAGCTTAAATTGTCTGTAAAAAACATCTCTTGGGTCGTGAAGCAATGTTATCTGGGAATACTTTGCCAGTTCATATTGTTTAGCAAAAACTTCCAGTTCCTTTCTGGGATTCGGACTGATAATTACTATTTCCACGTCTTTCAGATAGTCCAAATTATCTATAATCTGCTTTAATTCTTTATGACATGCTTCACAGGAAGGATCTAAATAAAGCAGGATTAAGCCGGAGTCCTCTACCAGGTTGCTATTAGTGAATAATTTCGCGTCCAATGTGTAATACATTAGTTCCGGCAGTGTCTTTGCCCTCTTTTTAATGTATTGCGCATTTGAAACATTGTGAATAAATAAGACGCTAAAGATCAGAAAAGTGTACGTTTTAAAGTTTAAATTTTTCATAACTGTTTTATAATATTTTGTTGTTTTGTTTGAGGAATTAAACGTGGCATTCATAATATTAGTTTAGGTTATATATGCACTAATATTACATATTAATCGACAAACGAAAAATAACAGGAGATCAATGTTAAATGTATCTTAAAGAACAAATAATTGCACTTTTTTACTTCGTTCGTCTCCGAAATGGGGTGAATATTGCCAATTGTAGAAGAAAAGTACATAGACTTAAGAAAAAGCTCCGGTTGAAGGTAATGAGAAGACTTCTTCAGATAAGAAATAGTGGGTGAGTCTGAAAATGACTGTGATCTCTTGTTTCCCAGATTACATGATCAACATCATATCCGCCGATAATATTTCTTAAGGAAGAAAATCCACGTTCACGAAAATTTTATTTCGCGGGAAGAATAGTTTCTTCAATCTTTTTAAGCAGCTAAATGATTTTCTTTTATTAAATAAAAAGGAAAGAGAGGCACTCAATCTTTGTTTGTCAAAAATGCCGAGGCTTGACGCTTCTATTCTGGATAATAAATCATCGAAATTTAGGGCATACTACTTTCCCTGTACGTTTTATTATCACTATTTTATCTCTCGGATATTTTACGCTATACCCCATTTTTAATTTAGATGTTTGCATAGCAGGTATTTCCAATTTCCATGAAAGTTTTCCTATACTCTCCTTATAAGAAGCACTACTCTTGTCGTCTAATGAAATCTGAATTTCTTCTTGTTGTGCAATAGGTATCTGATCAAATACTTCAATCTGTATAGAATTCTTATTGAGATTTCGAACGTCGATTTCATATATAAAGCTTTCTACAAGTTGCAGCCCTATAAGCTTCCTGGTATTGAAATCCTTTTTCTTTACTCTGGTAATTTGGATTGTCGGATCAGGACCAAGAGAAAGATCAAGAGTATCGCCTGCACTTAGAGGATCAATATAAGTTCTTCCTACATAGGTTTCGTTCAAAAAAACATTAGCGTCACCTTCAATCAATTTTAAGCTTTCCCAATCTTTTACTTTAGCTATTAAATATGCTTTTGCATCTAACTTGGGGATTGTCTGATAAATATAAGATGCTTCCAGATTGTTATGGCTGATGTCAAGTAAATAATCCCGCTCTCCTGAAAGAATTGTATGAGTTCCTTCAATATTAAATTGCATTTCCCCTTCCTCTAGCTCAATTTCCTGAACCTCTGGCGCATTAAAATTATTTGTCTGTCCATTCTTTATTTGTTTTTTTGATAATGTTCCTTCATTACCTGATTGATTAAATCCGGAAACTTTTCCGTTTCTTTTCTTTTGAGTATAAGAGAGAACCCATGTTTCCATATTTGGAAGGGTGAGTGATCTGGAAGGATTGCCTGCTAAAAGTGATAACTTTATTTTATTCCAGTCTTCTCCTGAATTATTCAGGACATTGGCTTTATATTCCAATATTAAAGGACTACCTGCACCTTTAGAATAAATATTATAGGTGGGAGTCCATCCGCATGATTTAACATAGTAAGTTAAAGTAAATTCAACATTTTGTTGCGAAGAAGATTCGACCAACAAATAAATATTAGCAACAGAACAGGAATCTTTTTCAGCCATTTTTCTTTGTCTGACCTTCAAATTATGCATTATTCTTTTCAGCTTCCTTTTTTCTTCTGATTTCTGCAACAGAAGTGTGTTTATCTCCTCCTGCTTTTTTCTTATATAGGCTGAAGTTTGATCTATTTCATTTACTGCCAATCCTTGATTGACACTGTTTATCCTTACTGAATTTTGCAAAAGCGTCTTCTTTTCAGCCTCTAATGCTTCATATTGTAATTCCTTATACTTTAATTTTTCCTGTAAATCCTCAATACTGTCTTTAATAACATTCAATTTTTCATCACCTTTTAATTTACTTTCATAGTCCAACTCCTCATATAAAGACACAATCTTT
>DATMOV010000421.1:0-8763 GCA_035568055.1 Cytophagaceae bacterium | reverse complement strand
TCCAAATGGTTTTGGGTCTTCCACTTTTTGTACCCAGATGATACCATCTTTGGAAGGGTCCATTTTGAAATCTGCTTTGAAGAGCGTATCTGCAAATGCGACAACAAGGTCACCTTTTAATGAATTTTGAGCGCAAAGAATAGCATGGGCCGTTCCCAGCGCTTCGTCCTGATAGTATATGGTACCCTTTGCGCCTACTGAAGCTGCTATGTCTAATAATCTCTTTTCAGTTTCTTTTCCAAACCTGCCTATGATGAAAGCCACTTCTTCCACTTTCTGTCCGCAAACCTTGGCAATGTCTTCTACCAGCCTTTGCACGATGGGCTTGCCGGCGATTGGAATTAATGGCTTTGGAATTGTTAATGTATGAGGGCGCATTCTTTTACCCATACCTGCCATCGGAACTATAATTCTCATAATTTTTTTTAAAGTTTAAAGTTATACGTTTTAAGTAAAGGATGATCCTATTTTAACCCTTCGTTCAAAATTCAATTATTTCACTCCAGTGCTGCCAAAACCACCAGCGGCTCTTTGTGAACTGGCTAATTCTTTAACAGATAGCCATGTTATTTGTTCGTATTGTGCAATAACCATCTGAGCGATCCTTTCCCCATCCTGAATTACAAAGTCTTCCTCCGAAATATTTATCAGTAATATTTTTATCTCTCCTCTATAATCTGCGTCTATTGTTCCAGGGCTGTTCAAAACTGTAATGCCATGTTTAAATGCAAGTCCGCTTCTTGGCCTGATCTGGGCTTCCAGTCCTTTAGTCAATTCAATAAAAAGGCCTGTTGAAATTAAAGTCCTTTGCATGGGTTTGAGGGTTACAGGCGATTCGAGCGCTGCCCTCAGGTCCATGCCAGCCGAAAATTCAGTCTGGTAGGAAGGCAAAGGGTGCTTTGAGGTATTGACAACTTTGACCTGCATAATAATTAATTTAAGTTATGATCTTTTTGTATATCTGAAAATCGAAGCTCTATTGACAAACTCAGTTGACAAAAATAAGAGAAAAATCGGATTTAAAGTCGGTTTAGCTGCTAAAGTATTGTCTGTGGGTTATTATTTCATTTTAAGGTATTTTCTTTCATTAAATAAAACGAAAATAATGAATATGATCACCAGCATTAACTGAAAGCCATAAGCCTGAAGATTGCCTTTGCCAAAGGGGTAGGAAAGTGCGAAAGCGGCAAGGGCAGCAGATAAGGAAATATAACCTAATGCAGAAAGCAGATTATATGGAACAGGGAAATGTTTCTGCCCCCATAGTAAGCTTGCCAGAGACATCAGAAAATAGCATATCAGGGTAGTATAGGCGCTGCCCATATATCCGAAATGCGGGATCAGAATAAAGTTGAATAGAATTGTAACCACAGCGCCACCGAGACTTATGGCAAGCCCCAGATGTGTTTTATCAGTTAATTTATACCAGATAGAAAGATTGTAATAGATGCCCAGAAAAAGATTGGCCATCAGCAGGACCGGCACCACCATAATTCCTTCGCGGTATACCTGGTTCCTTAATATTTCCTGAAACAACGATAGGTTGGCGCTCACAAAAAGAAAAATAAATGAGCCTGATATGACAAACCATTTCATCACTTTGGCGAATAACTCCGGAGCATTTTTATCTTTTGACTGAGAAAAGAAGAACGGGTCAGCTGCATATCGGAAAGCCTGCACAGCAAGTGTCATGAACATAGACAAACGATAACAGGCACCGAAAACACCTAACGCTTCCAGGTTGGTATGGTTAGGATAAAATCCTTTTGGAAGAACATATTTTAAGATAATCCTGCTGAGCATCTCGTCGATCATGCCTGCAAAGCCCATAAACATTAAGGGAAAAGAATAGATCAGCATGGATTTAATAACTGCCCGGTTGATGGAAATTCTGAATCCGGAAAATGATCTCCATAAAATTGGCAATGTAAAAAGGCTGGCCAGGAAATTGGAAATCAATATATATTCAACATCCCAGGAAGGATTATAAATCATGGATACAAATTCTTTCATCCCTGGCACAAGAGAAGCTTCGTGTACATTTTTGCAGAAGACCAGGAAGAAAAGGTTAAAGCCAATGTTGATTGAGATATTAAAAATTTTCGCGAAAGCGAATTGCCCTGCCTTCTTCTCTAACCTGAGGCGGGCAAAGGGAATAGCTGAAAGAGAGTCTACCGCTAATATCAGTCCGAGCCATATAAAATAGTCCTCTTTACCTGGATATTTAAGAATGCTTGCCAGCGGATGAGACAATAAGATCAGAACTGCTGAAAGTAAAATACTGCTCAGAAGTATGCTGCTTAATGAGTTGCTGAATACTTCTTTCTCTGTATGCCCTTCTTTAGTAGCGAAACGAAAATAAGTTGTTTCCATTCCATACAAATAAAGAATATTAAGAAAAGCCACATAAGCATAAAGTTCTGTTACGGCTCCGAACTCCGCAGGTAAAAGCACAGCGGTATAAAAAGGGACGAGCAGAAAGTTAAGAGCTCTTCCAACGATGCTGCTAAGCCCGTATAATGCTGTTTGACCGAGAAGTTTTTTTAATACAGACACCCTTTATTTGAGATTTGTGAATTGTAATTTACCAATTGGTTATTTTCCTTTAAATTCCGCTTTGCGTTTTTCTAGAAAAGCTTTCGTTCCTTCTTTAAAGTCTTCTGTTTTGCAGCACTCACCGAAAGACGCGGCTTCTGTTGCATAACCTTGCGTGTTATTGGAAAAGCTGTTGGCGGATTTTATTACTCCTGCAATGGCTAATGGTGCGCGCTGTGCTATCTTTTTTAAGATCTCTTCAGCTCTGTCAATTAATTCTGGTTGTATAGTTACGTGATTTACCAATCCAATTTCTTTTGCTTCTGCCGCGCTGATCATATCTGCGGTCATCATCAGCTCCAATGATTTGCCTTTGCCTATGAGTGCAGTCATGCGCTGTGTTCCTCCATATCCCGGGATGATGCCTAATGTTACTTCAGGTAACCCGAATTTAGCATTGTCCGAGGCTACTCTGATATGACAAGCCATCGCCAATTCACAGCCTCCGCCAAGTGCGAAACCATTCACTGCTGCCACTACAGGCTTGGGACAATTTTCTATCAGGCTGAAAATATGCTGTCCGTTCTCTGAAAGTTTTTTTGCTTGTCCTTCTTCAACATTGGCAATCTCGGATATATCCGCTCCGGCCACAAAAGCTTTCTCGCCTGAACCGGTAATAATAATACCGCGTACAGTCTCATCGTTAATAGCTTGCTGAATCGCTGTTTTGATTTCATCCAATGTAAGGATATTCAAAGCATTCATTTTCTCCGGCCTGTTAATGGTGATGGTTTGAATCTGATCTTTGATGCTTGTAAGAATATTTTTAAAAGAAGTCATGAGAAGTCGTTTAAACAATATTACAAATTAAACGGAATTTTTGTTGCCTCTTTTAATGATAAACATATTTACCGTTAAGTTAATTTGCTTATATTTATTCAAGAGCAGCCATAGATGAAGAACTTATATTATTCTCTCATTGCATTGTTATTACCTGCGAGCCTCGCAGCCCAGGATGCTGATTACTCTTCGCAACTTATTGCAAAGTCAGAAGAAATGCGTAAGCAGAATATAGAAAAATGTAAACATGGGTCTTACCATCATTGTTGTCACAGCACAATTTATATGGAAGCCAGCCGTAACCGGGCTTCACTTACTCCACAGGCCCAGGCATACTTCAGAATCGCAGTTACCCGTCCGACTTTCAGCGGCACAGAATTAATCTACAACACGCCTTATTTTGCAATTCATTATACAACGTCAGGAGCCGACGCGGTTCCTCTTACAGATGTTAATCCGGCCAATACAATACCCGACTATATAGATTTCATGGCTTCGGTTTTTGATACGGTTCATGTGAATGATGTGAAAGACAAATATACCATGCCTCCGCCGGATGGCACTGCTGGCGGTTCAGCAGCATATGATGTGTATATCAAAAATCTGAGTCCCGGGCTTTATGGATATTGTCAGCCCGAAACTCAGATTAATGATAATCCAAATTCACCATTCCTCATTGAAAAAGATGCCATGACCAGTTACATGGTCATGAATAACAGCTATACCTGGACAGCTTCAACTGATACTTCTATAAAGGTAACATGCGCCCATGAATTTTTCCATGCCATTCAGTTTGGTTATGAAAGCAACGATTCACATTTCTTATATGAAGCTACAGCCGTTTGGATGGAAGATCATAGATTTCCCGGTCTGGATGATAATCTACAATACCTTCCGGCCCTTTTCTCACTGCCTGACGTTGCTCTTAATTGGGATGATCAGGTTGATGGTTCAACTTATTCAGGACATTTCTACAGCGCATGGTTGTATTTTAAACATATGAGTGATAATACCAACGATAGTATTATCCGGACAATCTTTATTAACAGCATCAGCAATTCTGATTTTGATGGGATAAACCTGGCGCTTTTACAATATGGAAAAGATTTTAAAACCGATTTTCAGGATTTCCAGATCGCGAATTTATTATTGATTGACTCTGTCAACTATCCACAATACAGCTATCCGCGTGCGCAGGTGTATAAAAACTTTATTTCGCAGGCTCCCTATAATCTTTCGGGGCCAAAGGTAGAAGGGACAGTCAATTATGCGGGTATTGATCAGACTTATACAAGTAATGTCAATGGCAACGGCAGGCTATTGAGACTTAGCGCCGATTATATTAATGTTTTTCCAAACCAGGATTGTTTTATCAATATGACTCCCAATAATTCCTCCGCTGTATTTGATATGGTGGTTGTGGCAAAAGATGCAGCGGGTAATTTTCAGATTATTAACACACAGAAAACAGGTAATAATTTTGTAGCCAATGTAAATGTTACAGCAAGCTATAGTCAATTTACCGCCATCATTTATAGGAATGATTATACTGTTACTGATCAAAGTTCTGAGAATTATTCACTGAAAGTCCAGAATGTCGCAGCAACCACAGCCCTGACACCGATGAGCGGCTTAATGGACATAAAATTATATCCTAATCCCGCTTCTGAGCAGATCAATATTGAAGCAGGAATTTTTAGCGGACTTGATATACAGATCATGGATATTCTTGGCAAAGCAATCTATGCCTCATCACTTCAGCCGGACAAGCAAGTGATCAATACTTCAGGATTGGACAACGGCATTTATTTTGTAACATTAAAGGAAAAAGATAAAGTAGTTTTTATTCAGAAAATAATTGTTAATAAATAATAAATAAGATGAGGTTGGCATTGATTTTTTTGATGGCTGCTTGTTTAGCATGTAAGACAGGTAAGGGAGGCAGGCAAAATTTCGAAAGCTCTATGATCACCATGGAGAAGACTGCCTGCTATGGAAAATGTCCGATTTATACGATCACCATTTATGGAACAGGCAAAGCCGAATATGATGGGAAAAAAAATGTTAAAAAACTGGGTAGGTATGAGAAACAACTGAACTCCAATGAAACTATAAAACTTTTCAAAGCCTTCGATGCATCCAATTTTTCAGACTTTCAATCAGAATATGATACCAGCGTTACCGATGTGCCCTCCACATTAATTTCTTTTCTTCACAGAGGCTATAAAAAAAATATCAAAGACAGAATGGCTGCGCCGGAAGAGCTGAAGAATCTGGAGAAGATGGTGGAAGTGATTGCGGAGAGTGATGGGTGGACGGCGGTTAGTCGATAATCTTGGTAATCGATAAAAATAAAAATTAATAGCATTTAATTAAATGTATATTTCATGAAAATCAGAGCAATCATATTTGGATCAAGCGGCATGATCGGTCAGGGAGTATTAATGGAGTGTCTTGAAAGTCCGGAGGTGGAATCTATTCTCATTATCAACAGAAGTCCGGGAAATGTTAAGCATTCTAAATTAAAAGAAATCGTTCATAAAGATTTTTCTGATTTCAGTTCTCTCAGTGCAGAATTTGCCGGATATAACAGTTGTTTCTTTTGCCTGGGAATTTCTGCGGTAGGGCTCTCCGAAAATGAATATTATAAAACTACTTTTGAACTGACTATCCGGGTTGCCGAAGCCTTACTAAAAGCGAATAAGGATTTTACCTTTTGTTATATTTCCGGTGCAAGTACCGATAGCAGCGAAAATGGTAAAATGATGTGGGCAAGAGTAAAAGGGAAAACAGAGAATACTTTATTGGCGATGCCGTTCAAACAGGTATACATGTTCAGGCCAGGCTATATACAACCGCTGAAAGGAATAAAGTCGAGAACGAAACTTTATAACGCCATCTATTTCATTTTTAAACCCCTGTATTTTATTCTGAAACCATTTAAGGGAATGGTGACCGATACCAGCTCCATGGGAAAATCCATGATCCAGACAGCACTTCACGGATATGAGAAAAAAATACTTGAAAGCTCTGATATCAATAAGGTTTCAAAAGCTGAATAAAATTTATATTCGGGTTCTTTATCATTAGTTAAAATTGCAAAGTAACAAAGAGAATACAACGCTGTTTCAATTACCTAAACTTCTCACCTCGGTTTAGTGTCTTCGCAAACTGAAGCGACCAATTACAGTCTAACCTCTTTTACTTCTGACTTGCCTTAAACAACTTTTGCTTTTCTTCTTTGCTTAAGCTTTCATATCCCGAGCGGGATATTTTGTCCAGGATGGCATCGATCTCCGACTGGCTGGGGTGGCTCAGGTCTTTGTTTTTATTGGAATATACTTTCATTTTCGGCTTGCCAATATTTTTTATCCATCCGGCAATGATGTTAATTGGTTTGCCGAGGTCTGTTCCTCTTTGTAATAATCTTATATATACGAAGCCTAAAAATGCTCCTCCGAGATGAGCGATATTTCCTCCTGCGTTGCCTTGTTTCATGCCTATGAACGAAACGATGATATAAAAACCAACGATGAAAATAATTCTCACAGGCCCGATAAAAAGAAGATTAAATCTATAATCGGGTGCGAGTGTAGCGGCACCGGCGGCAATGGCAAATACGCTGGCGGACGCGCCAAGCATGATCGATACGCTGGCCTGTTGTCTAAAGAAAGGAATAGTATTGTAGAAAATCAGGTACAAAATTCCACCGGCAAGCCCGCCAAGTATGTACAAATTAATTAATCTTCTGTTGCCGATAAATTCATGGATGATCCTTCCGAACCAGTAAAGGCCCAGCATATTGAATAAAATGTGTAAAATTTCTTCATGTGAAAAGAAATAAGTAAAGATTGTCCAGGGTTTATAAATAAAAGTGCTCAGGTCAGCTGGTATTGCAAAGTTGGGCAAAATATAATCATGGTAGACAGTACTTTGCGAGAGATGAAGAATGACAGAAGTGATACTGAGTATCAGGAAAACAGCTACATTGATCATGATGATCTTTACCAGGCCATTGTCCTGCTTCTGGAAATTATATTTTAATTCATCTAATAAGCTGCTCATCAGTAGAAATTATTTCTTTGTCGTTGCCAGTATTTTATCAATATAAACGCAAAAATCATTCCGCCTATATGCGCGAAGTGAGCTACATTATCTCCAGGCATTTTGCTGAAACCTGCATACACTTCATACAGTCCATAAAGGGCGACGAAATATTTCGCTTTAATAGGTATAGGAAAAAAGATCATAATAAGTTCTGTATTGGGGAAAAGCATTCCAAAGGCCAATAGAATTCCAAATACCGCTCCCGAAGCTCCTCTCAATGCTGAATTATTGATGATAGCATTATATATCATACTTAAAAATTCCTTTGAATTGTCTGCCAGGGCATGATTATCAGGGTGCTCACGAAATTGCTCCGCGAATTGCGAGAAAGTCATATTCGCTCCGGGTATTCCGGTATTGGCATATTCGGGCAAGTTATGATGAAGGATGATCCCGAATGTATTTGCATCCGGATCAAATTTGTATTTTGTTATGACGTTGGCAAGCTGTTCAAACTCATAAAATTGAATACAAGTGTAAAGAAAACTTGCTCCAAGGCCGCATACAAGATAAAAAATAAGAAATCTTTTTGGCCCCCAGACATTTTCAAGCATTGGTCCAAACATGAAAAGAGAAAGCATATTGCTGAAAAGGTGCATAAAACCATAATGCATAAACATGTGTGTTAGCGGCTGCCATGGCTTAAAAGGAGGTGATTCGAAAAAGTAGAGTGATAACTCATCCGCGAAAACAGGAATGAATTCTCCCAGAAAATAAAATACCAGATTTATTATCAGTAAATTCTTAACGACCGGTGTAAGATTGAAATTCATACGTTTTAAGATTTGCTAAAATACCTTGCGATTTTTTCCATATCGAGGATCGTGATGGTAAGATTTCCATTGGGAGCATAGTTAGGAACTTTGCAGCCGAATAACTGGTCGATCAGTGTATTCATTTCTAAAGCGCTTAGCTTCGTACCAGGCTTCAGGGAAGATTTTCTTGCCATAGCCCGTGCAAGGTTCTCTCTCCTTTCGATCTTAAGATCCATTTTATTTATCTTAAACTGCTCGATCAATCCTTCAAGCAGATTTTTTTCTGATCCGCCGGGAACATCCGCAGGAATGCCGTTTACCACGATGGTTGTTTTTCCGAAAACATTAAATACAAATCCCAGCGCCCTGATGTCTTCTTCCATTTCCATCACCAGTGCAAAGTCAGACTGGCTCAGATCGATGGATTGAGGAAAAAGAAACTGCTGCGAAGCCCCGAATTTATTTTGCACCAGCGAAAGATATTTTTCATACAGGATCCTTTCGTGCGCCGCCTGCTGGTCTATCA
>DATMOV010000420.1:0-4335 GCA_035568055.1 Cytophagaceae bacterium | reverse complement strand
CTGAAATTGGATTTTCATTGGGCGTAGACAGCATTAACAATCATACAGGATCCCAGCCTGCGGCTTTAAATCCCACCATCGCAGGAGATATGTTCTGGACCTGGGCATTCAGCTATAAATTTTTGGAGTTGGAAGGATATTATGGCCCTGGCTATTCATCAACTATGCTTTTCTATATATCAGAAGACAATAATTATAAAAAATGGCTCATGAATTCCACGACATTGAATTGGGCAAATATCAATATAAAAGATAACGCGAGCACTACTGTAATCCTGAAAGCCAATATTGATGAGATGTTCAAGACTCCTGTAACCATCAACTTCGCGACAACACACAATGTGAGCGGAGGGACTGACGCACAGACTATCGCGAATAATTACGCTGATATGTTCGGGCTGTCAGCAATTGTGAATCCTTGAAAGTGTTAATGTGCTATCGTGTTAAAGTTTCTCTCCTTCAAGTAAGAAGATAATCACAATATCTTTTCCTGCCTGTATTATTTAAAAAGGATTTGAGAATTTTGGATTTTTTGTGAAAGTGGTATCAGTGAGGGTATGCAGAAAAACAATAATGTCATCAATTTCCTGTTGGGTGAGATTCAGCGTTGTTCCCGCCGGATCGTTGGAAACATTCATTAATGGAGAAATTGTCGTGCTCTGCACTACATGCTGATTGTAATGCGCCAGCACCTCCTCCAGCGTTTTAAATCTTCCATCGTGCATATAAGGTGCAGTGAGCGCGATATTTCTCAGGGAAGGCACTTTGAATTTACCATCATCAAAACTCTTTCCTGTAAATTGTCCATAACCATTGTCAGCAAATATTGAATCCAATCCATTGTTTTCATAGAAACGATTTTTCTGAAGATAGCCTCCGTGGCAATCACCGCAATTGCCTCCGCGGATGTTGGCTTGAGGTAATGGATGCGTTGAAAATAAAATATATCCATTATGCTCCTGAACAGTAAATGCTGAAGAATTGCCTGCAATAAACTGATCGAATTTAGAATTGGAAGAGATGAGTGTTCTTTCAAACTGAGCGATGGCTTTCTGAATTCCTAACCCTGTAATAGTTGACGAGCCAAAAGCCGCTTTAAACAAAGGTGGATAAACAGAAGTGGCTTGAAGCTCGCTTACCGCAATTGAAAGGTCCTGATGCATTTCTATGGGATTTTGTATAGGGCCAGGAACCTGATTCTCCAGGCTGCTTGCCCTGCCATCCCAAAACAAAGCGGTCTGCCAGGCAACATTAGATAAGCCCGGTGTATTTCTGGTCCCGTTCATTCCTGTAACGCCCATGCTGAATGCAGAAGTATCCCCGAAAGCATATTGCTGTTTGTGGCAGCTTCCGCATGACATGCTGTTATTGCCTGATAATTTTACTTCATAAAATAATTTCCTTCCTAAAAGGACACCCTCGACGGTGGTAGGATTATCGGAAGGAATTATGGGAGCGCTGAGGTATGACGGAAACGAAAGGTTGTAAGGCGTGGCAGCAGGATTGACCATCTTTGGATCATGAGAACATGAAAAAAATATTGTAATAACTAATATGCAGTAAGAATATTTCAGCATAACTAATTTTCCGGATCTCATTATTTCTGAATGATCAATTTTTGTATGGATGATTTATTATCGCTCGTAGTGAATTTTACGATGTAAAATCCCTCGCTTAAATTTGCAACACTTATCGTTTCAGGCGTATCTCTTTTTAAATCGCTTTTTTGCCATATTAAGTTCCCAAGCAGGTCTATAATCGCAACACTGCAATTAACTTCTGAGGCAAGCCGTATCTCAGAGTTTGCAGGGTTGGGAGATAAGGAAACCGATATCTGATTACTGCTTTGAGGAGCAAATATGCTCAGAATGCCAAGCCTGGTTGTTCCTTTATTCAATATATTGATTCCGCCTGTATTGTTGCCCATGATGATTTCCGTGACATTATCGTTGTTAAGGTCGGCGGATGTCAGATAGAGATATTTGCCCATGTTATAATATGAAAGCGATGAATCTCTAAAAATGGTGTCTTTTACAAAAACTCCAGCGAGGTTTGATAAAAAATTGGGATAGGCGTATAAAATGCCGCTGTTATCGCCGGTGACAAGATCAGGATTGCCATCGGCATCGACATCCTGTACTGTGATGGAAAGCCAGGTTTTCTCATGGTTGGAATCTATGTGTATTCCTCCTAATGTATCAGTGATCAGTGTATATACCGGAGAAGAAGGAGTTCCTGTATTCTGATAAAAGGCCAAGTTCCCCTGAGCTCTGCCAATCAGCAGGTCTTTGTCCCCATCGCTATCCACATCATAAAAAAACGGATTGTCTTCCTGCATGGATATGGCAATAATATTGATGTTATTAATATTAAATGCAAAAGGAGCAGCGGGTAAATTCGAATTCAGTATATATTTTGTACTGTATCCACCGGAAGTATTGGAAGTATTATAGCAGGCAAAAGCCAGATCTGTCGCATTGTCTCCGTTTAGATCCGTAAAGACAGGGCGGATAAAAGCATATCCTTTTGAGGATAAGCTCAGATAATCTGCCGTGAGAAGATTAAATTCGGGCAACATGGAAGTTCCAATATTTTCATATAAACTGATGGTGGCATAAAATGAAGCTCCGTAAATGAGCCCTCTGTTGCCAATAAACATATCGAGGTCGCCATCCGCATCGAAATCAGCGAAGGCTGGGGCCGCGTTTTCTCCAAGCTCAATCATGTTGTCCTGCAAGAAGTTATTTTGTACATAATTAAAAACAGGTAAAACATTTGTTCCTGTATTTTTATAAAACCTGCTTGAATTCTGGAAATCAACATTGTTAAAAACGCCATTTGAATAATTGGTAAATACAGAAGGTGTCGCTACCATGTCCTTTTTTCCGTCAAAATCCAGATCCTCCCGGTATATGCCTGGAATACCTTCAAAAGCGATAGGTGTGGAAGAAGGGAAAACGTTGTAACTGTTGAAGAGCGGAGACGAACTGTTTCCTTTATTGGGCAATTCAAAAAGGCTGACGCAATTTTCTTTTCCTGAGAATACTTCTTTGGCGCCATCGCCATCGGCATCAAAGAGCGAGAGAATGGAGGCTCCCACATGCTGAATCTGGGTAGTAGATGCGATGCGATATACCGGGCAGTTGCTGCCGAAAGTATAATCGCAGAAATTTTCAGAAATACCTCCCCAGCATTGGTCGACATCTCTGAACATGAGACTGTCGCTGTTACCAAAAGTTTCCTGGCTCAGGTTTTTATGGAACTCTAGATTGCTCCCGTTAAAAAAATTATAGTCCATGATGTCATAGTCACCATCGCTGTCGACATCAACGATAGCAGGTATATCGGTTATGTTGGTATAAATCTGACTGGTGTTTGTACCAAATTTGGTTAGGAGTGGTCTGGCGGCAATCTTCCATTTTATAGTATCCGGACTTACCGAAATATTTTTATATACTGTTACTCCAAGGTAAGAGTAGGTGAAAATATCTTTTTTTCCGTCCAGGTTATAATCCACCAAAAGTACCCAGCTGCTTAAGGCAGGAAACATGGGTTCATATTTCGGGGAGTGAACATAAATCCTTTTCCATCCCTGATATAAAAATGCGACAAAAGTCGTAACGCGATTATTGGTCCTTTCAAAAACGACAAGGTCATCAACCCCATCCATGTTCAGGTCCATACTTGAATATTGCGGAGAATTGAAGCCTCCTGCCCATGAACTGTTCAGGGCATAGCCACTCTGGTGAACGGGAATTGATTCATCCGGAAAATAAATTAATGGCTGCGCCTCTGCTGTTAACAGGGATGAAAGTAAAGCGTAAATGATGAAATATCTTTTTATTAATTGAAATAGCATCAAATTAATAATTTATTATTTTTTCCTGAAACCTTATAATAAAACGAAATCTATACCCCTATAGTTGTTAAAACCATTGATTTCGGCTTAAAATTGTGCAACTATCGTTATAAAATATTTATTATCAGTGATTTAATATTTTATTTTTAGACTCTCCCATAACCATATTCCATTGGTTTTCAGATAACCGGCCTCATCAGATTTTCCAGATAAAAGAATACACGTACAATAGGTAATGTACTGAAATTCAGATTTTCGCTATGGTCTTTCCATCAAGGTCGGCTATTCCACCCACATTCCTGATCACGACAATTATTATTAGTCTGATAAAAGTAAATCTTGAGATAGCGGGGAGCCAAGATAACAAACTATGCGGGATTCTCCGGTTTCCAGATATCTGAATTTTGATTTTTCCTGGTTTTTTCCCTATCTTTATACCATCAATCACCTACCTCGTGTAGTTGATTTATTAAAGA
>DATMOV010000419.1:0-4790 GCA_035568055.1 Cytophagaceae bacterium | reverse complement strand
GTACGTAGCTGTTTGATTATTAAATGTAATGGTGGGTGATAAAGGTTGATTGCAACTATTTCCAATGCCCATCCAATCAATATTTACAGTACCTCCAAATGCGGTATTATATGTTCCATTTGCACCTACATAGGGATAGGTTGTATACCCAGGGTTTATAAAGAACATCAATTTTGAAATTTGTGTAGAATCCAAAGGACCCGGTGTTCCGCCATAGTAATTCCGGAAATGAGTCGAATAATCAATGGTGAATGTCTGATAAGTGGTGGTAAGCTCCAGGTTATAGCTGGTCATATTATCAGTGGTGAGGCCATTAGCATCCATCATCATAATTCTTAAAAAACAATTTGCGGATGCCTTGGCGATGATTTTAAAAACAGGCGCATTTCCTGAGCAGCTAAAATTTATGGGTGAAGCTGTCACTCCATTATTAATATCATAGGTCCAGTTTTGCCATTCAGAATATCCTGCATTGCTCACTGTCCATACCGTTCCCGCCTCTGTATGTGTAAATGCTCCAGGGATCGGTGCAATATAGTTTACGGTATTATCATTGAAGTCATCAGAGAAAATACACCCTGTGGGTGGAGCGGCGATTGTAATATAATTTGTTTTGGTTTTTGTGGAGCTTGTTCCTTTTGTAACGGTTACAGTAGCGGTTTTTAATCCACCTGTGCTATAAGTTACTGCAAAAGGCCCTGCACCGGTGGTGCCTGCGGGCAAGCTGGCTCCTGCACCAAAATCCCATGAATAAGTTTCACCTCCTGTTTTACCGGAAGTCAGATCGGTAAATGTTACTGTTTTACCTGTACATGTTGATAAAGGAGTAGCTGAAAAATCCGTAGCAAGAACACAAGTTCCGGAAACAGCGACTGCAAATGTTTTAGCCGCTCCTGTGCAATTGACAACGCTGGTTTCTGTGGCAGTGATATTACCTCCGGTTGTCCCAAAATTCACCGTCAGCGTATTTGTGTTCTGGCCTGAAACAATGGTAGCACCGGCTGGAACTGTCCAGGCAAATTTAGATCCGGCTAAGCCGGTAGCAGTATATATCACTCCCTGATTGTTTGTGCAAACAGTGGCGGGTCCTGCAATAGCAGTAGTGACAGGAGTGATACCTACCCTTTTAAAGTTATCCCAATAAAAGATACCACTTGTATATCCGTTAGGTGCAAAGAATAAAACAATCTGGTCAACTTCTGTAGGCAACATGGCAGCATCAGGGGTATCCAGTAACGTAAATTGAAGTCTATTCCAGGTGTTAGCTGTACCTGTAGTCGCTGCAAACCTTGCATATACTCCGTTAGGCCAGCCGGTTTGCGCTTTGTCTTTTGCTTCCAGCTGAACTATTATCTGGGTACCAGATGCTACCGCGGAATAAACATCCATATTAAATGTTGATATCCCATTTCTAAAATTTGAGGCATCTCCAATAGCAATATCATTGTAGGCGAGTACATCATATTGCACTCCTCCATTTCTTTCATATTTACATACATTCGGGGAAGTATTGATTCCCGTCGCACTTGGATTAGCAAATGTCCCAAACGGAAAACTAGGGGAAGTTGTGTTTGCCCGGTTCATCCATCCGGTAGAGAAATTATAGCCAAGATTTCTGGTTGGCGGACTGGAAGTTTCAAAGTCTTCTAAAGTAAGACTGCATCCATTCACTAAAACTGAGATAGCCAGATTACTGGTTGCAGCTACACACCCTCCTGCCGATGGAGTAATTGTAACAGAAACATTTCCGCTCACAGCGGTACTTCCATAATTTACTGTAATCTGTTCTGTGCTTTGCCCGGCTGTTATGGTCGCTCCGGTTGGAACGGTCCAGCTATAAGTATTTCCGGCCACTAGCGGAACAGCATATACAAACCCTGTTTGCCCCTGGATTACTTTTGTTTTACCGGTAATAGAAACTGCCGCAGGCGTGCTGTAAACTCTTACATAATCAACCAGCATTTTTAATGGAAAACGGGCATTGTTCATGGCAGATCCAGGGAAATTCCCACCCACTGCCATATTTAAGATCATATGATAAGGATTGGATGCAGGGTCAAAGGGCCAGAGGGCACCGATAGTTCCACCGGAACCCACTGTAGCATTGGTCATAGTAGCGCCCACTTGTACGCCATCGACAAAAAATTTGATCGAGTTAGGTGCCCAGTCAACTCTGTATAAATGGAAACAGACTGAAAGGTCGCCTACGGGAGCTGCAGGACAACTTGTGCTTGTGTTAATGGTCTGCCCGCCTGTTCCTGCATAAAATCCCGGGTAAGAAGAACCGTAATGCAAGGTCCCATTGTAATACCAGGGATTTCCATTATTCCCTGTTTCCATAATATCGATCTCACCCGTATTAGGCCAGGGACCATTGTGCGGAAGCATCCAAAATCCAGGCCATGCTCTTGAATCATTATAGGGAGTTGGCACTTTGATCCTGGCTTCAAAAGAACCATATGTCCACTCATTGCGTGGATTATTTGTAGCAGTGTTGGTGGAACGGATACGGCCAGAGGTATAGTTATATCCCGTTCCATTATAATTAGGCTGATATAAGGCGATGAGTTCAAGATTACCACCTGTAACATTGACGTTCTGAGTACCACTGGTATAATATTCTAATTCTGAGTTTCCCCAGCCCCCGGATAATCCATATGCGGATCCATCTCCAACCTGGTATTGCCATTTTGTAAGATCAAGTGTGGATCCATTGAATTCATCCGACCATACCAACTGTGAACATTGAGAAAAGCCCTCTGCGATTGTAAATAATACAAAGATTACAGGGAGTATAAACTTCTTTGTTGCAGGAATGGAATTCAAAATTTTGTCCAGGTAGCTTAGCATGCTTAAAGGTTTTTAGGTTATACACAAACTTGTAGTACTTTTCTTACATTTTTTTGTAAATATTATATAACCATATAGCAATTGCAAGAATAATTGAGATTATTTTACACATAACTGATTGATTATAAATAAGTTATGTTTTATTTTTGTACGGTTAAGCAACAAGAGGTAAATTATCATAATTCATTGTTTATCAAGCATTAGATGAAATGATGGGGGGAAATGTGTGTGTTAAAAGCGGCGCTTGAATAGCAACAAATAATGTGGATAAGTTTTTAACAGGATATAAGAAAATTAGCAAGTCAAAGCTTTCTGAGATAAAACCCAGGAAATTAATTCAAATATAAAATTGATCGCAAAACTGCCCTAATAATTTCATTTGTGTATTTGTTGTTCTTTTGAATCTTGCAACACAAGTTTACGACATTCATGAAGGAGGTAGCTTCGGCTATGAGATTTAGTTCTTTTACCTACTCAGACCCACCAGAATATAAGCCTGATTGAAAAATTGCTTTTTGAACCAGAGCTCAAAAGCCGGATCTAAAAATTCATACACGCCATTTATTTCGTGAATCAGATCATTATTAATGAGCGTCATTTTATTTTTGCTGACATTGCGTGGAGTGCCTAACTGGTAATTCTGCATCACAGCTCCGGAAGTAAACTGCGTTTCTCCATGAGCCACAGCCTTCAATAAATTTAATTGGGTCGCACTTATAGTTTCTACTTCTTTCTGATATAGTGGCGAGTTCGCTTGTATAAGTTCAGTGAGAGCAGCGTTGACTTCACCAATGCCTGCTTTCTTATGCGTTAAATTCCAGATATAATGAGCTAATTGCTGTACATACCAGGAATGATTTTTCATCAGCTTCGGTATCCAGGCAGCATCTTCCGGGCTGATCTGTTTGCCGGATTCTGAAAACCCTTTACGAATAAAGCTGATCCATTTGCCTGTTTCTATTTTCTGAAGCAGGATAATATCACCAAAACGATAAAAGGGCTTAGCCGGATTATTGAAAATATCTGTCATCATGTGGCGCTTGCTTCCATATAAACAATAGGTGACTGATTTCTGCCTTTGCCATACGGCACGCATTTTTTTTTCAAAATTCAGGTAGTTTGAGAAGGTAGACAAATTCTGAAATTCATCCAGGCAAATAATCATTTTTATTCCTTTCTTTGAACAAATGATCTCCGGAAGGTTCAGGATCTCATCACTGTGCTTCTTTAATTCCTTCCAGTCAAAACTCACACTAAAATCGTTTACCGGGTCAATCCCCACGTTGATTTTTGGAATGATATTTTTAAAGAATTCCTTTCCGCTGCTCACCCATTCCTGCCATTTCGGAGAAGCAGCTTTAATGATCTCACGCGCGAAGGTTTCTAAGAAATCCTCTTCGCTACTTACTGAAAAAAGATCAATAATGACTGTCTTATATTTTTTTTCTCTTTTCCTGATATCATGAATTACCTTTTCAACCAGAGAGGATTTACCCCATCGCCTGGGAGAAATAATCATGGTATTGATTCCACCCGTGAGGTTGCTGCGAAGCTTTTCAGATTCCGCTTCTCTGTTTGTGAAGGAGTCAGTACTCACTGTATTGCCGTAAATAAATGGAGAGCTTTTCAATTTATACTATTTGGTATTATACCCAAAGGTATAAAATTTAAGCGGATTTAAAAAGTGTTATACTGGATTCATATTACAGCCAGGAATACCTAAACTTTTAATAGAATTATTGACAGGATTGGGGATAGAATTAACTACAAAGTTGATCTTAATCAACCAAATTATATACCTCATTATCAATTAAAAACAACTTCTTATATAAGCCTCCTGGGCTTATCTCCTCAATAAAATCAACATGAATAAAAAGTCAAGGAGAACTTTAAATATCAAAAAATCAGCCCTGATATTCTCAGGGCTGGCTTTTTATTTT
>DATMOV010000418.1:0-2276 GCA_035568055.1 Cytophagaceae bacterium | reverse complement strand
GCCGGAAAATGCCGAAGCGTTGATCGCCCGTGATGGATTTCATTGGCTTACGCTTCCTGTCAAAAGTAAAAATAAAAGCTGACGGTGATCAATATTTTCAAAACCGAGCCTGAGCTGTTAAAAGCATTTGCCCATTTCTTTATTGAAAAAGCTCAGAATACCATAGCCAAATATGAAAAATGTAATGTGAGCTTATCAGGTGGTAATTCTCCAAAAAAAATTTATGAATTACTGACTTTACCGGATTTCAGAGAAAGAATTGATTGGAAAAAAATATTTTTTTTCTTTGGTGATGAGCGCTATGTTCCGTTAAATGATAAAAGAAGTAATGCATTAATGGTTAAAATGGCACTGTTCGATCCCCTGAATATTGCGGCATCCCAAATTTTTTATATTGACACTTCACTATCGCCTGCTGAAGCAGCCAAAAAATATGCCGATACTATCACTTCTCATTTTGAGGGTCAGTTGGCCAGGTTTGATCTGATGCTTCTTGGACTGGGCAACAATGCCCATACGGCTTCTTTATTTCCTTATTCACCCGTTCTTACTGAGCTCTCTGCCACTGTAAGATCAGTATTCATAAGCGAACAAAACAGCTACCGGATAACCATGACTGCACCCTTGATCAATCAGGCGCGGCATATCGCATTTCTGGTTTACGGAACTTCTAAAGCCGAGGCGATAAAGCATGTGCTGAAAGATGCTACAGATACAGAGAGGTATCCTGCTCAACTCATCTTCCCTAAAGATGGCGATTTACAATGGTTTTTAGATGAAGCTGCTGCTATAGGCTTATAAGACCGGAATCTTTTTGGCCAAAATTGATTTCTTAACTTTTCTTTCAGATAAAGACGAGGTCTACCTCTTAAGAACATCTTCGGGGCGATCTAAAAACACTCATTCCAATATGTCAAAATAACTTTAATTATGAATATCTCGTAAGAAAGCCTATTTACCCTTAAAAGTATATGCATTCGTCTAAGAAAAAAATTATTATCCTGGGAGGTGGAATCGGCGGGTTGAGCGCCGCACACGAATTAATCACCAGGGGGTTTGACGTCACTGTCTATGAAGCAAAAAATATAGCAGGCGGGAAAGCCAGAAGTATGCCTGTGATTAACTCAGGAAAAAACGGAAAAAAAGATTTACCCGGAGAACATGGCTTCAGATTTTTTCCTCGATTTTATAAACACATTACTGCTACTCTTAAAGAAATCCCTTATAAGAATAATAAGAATGGAGTGCTGGATAATCTTGTGGAAACATCGCGAATCCAAATGGCAAGATTTGACAAATCTCCTGTATTTATGCCGGCCAGGTTTCCGCGCTCACTCCAGGAGTTTATAGAAATATTAGAGGAGGGGTTAGATGCTGACTTAGGATTGACATCAGCAGAGAAAGCTTTATTTGCGGGAAAGATATGGCAACTCATTACCAGCTGCAAGCAAAGAAGGAAACATGAATATGAAAGAATCAGCTGGTGGGAATTTTTAGATGCGGATCGACAGTCAATCACTTATCAGAATGTGTTAGCCAGGGGATTAACAAGAACGCTTGTTGCTGCAAAAGCAGAAGTAGCCAGTACAAAAACCGGCGGAGATATATTCATTCAGCTGCTTTTTGATATTGCAAAGCCCGGTATCAGTTGTGACAGAGTCATGTGTGGCCCCAGCAATGATATCTGGATAGATCCATGGGTAGAATTTTTAAAAGCAAAAGGGGCAAAATATATATTGAATGCAAAAGTAGTTTCATTCAATTGTGCAGATCACAAAATTGAAAGCGTTACTATTTCTGAAAATGGACAAGAGTATCAAGTCCAGGGAGATTATTATATCTCAGCAGTTCCCGTAGAAATAATGGCTAAACTGCTGAATGATGATTTGATTAAAATAGACCCTTCCCTGGATTACATAAAAACACTCAGCACCAATGTGTCATGGATGAATGGTACTCAATTGTATTTAAGCGAGAATATAGATTTTATTCCAGGACATACTATATATATAGATTCCCCATGGGCATTGACGTCTATATACCAATGCCCGTTCTGGAAAAATTTTGACGTAACACAGTATGGAGACGGGAAAGTAAAAGGCATTCTTTCCATCGATATTTCTGATTGGAATACACCCGGAATTATTTACAATAAAACAGCCAGGGAATGCACTAAAGAAGAAATCATTAAAGAAGTATGGGAACAATTGAAGAAAAGCCTCAATGTAAACGGCAAGGTCATTTTAAAGGATGAACAGTTACATACGTGGTTCATT
>DATMOV010000417.1:0-6394 GCA_035568055.1 Cytophagaceae bacterium | reverse complement strand
GACCTTGCCATTATCGGAATATATTATTTCAAGGATGGAGAATATCTTAAGAAAGAGCTTCAATTCCTGATCGACAACAACATCCTGGACAAAGGCGAATTTCAGCTCACCAACGCGCTTGACAATATGAAAAACAAGGGTAGCAAATTCCTGCCCGGCAAAGTTCAGGATTGGCTCGACTGCGGAAATAAAGACTCTACCGTTGATACCAATAAAAGGTATATGGAGTATATCAAAGGACAGGATCTGGTTTCAAAATCAGCGAAGCTTACAAATTCCTCGATCATCCCTCCTGTATATATTGGCGACAATGCTGAAATAAGCAATAGTGTGGTGGGTCCATACGTTTCAGTGGGAGCCGGCTCAAAGATCATCGACTCAATAGTGAAGAATTCAATTATTCAGGAAAAGGCAGTCGTTAAAAATGCCAATATCAATAATTCAATGCTTGGCAATAATGCCAGCTACGAAGGCACTCCCGCAGACCTGAGTGTAGGAGACTTCAATGTCATTAAAAATTAATATCACAAATGGCAGTTATCAATTGACAAATAAGCCAATTGATAACTGCCATTTGTCAACTCAAAAGAAATGCGTTTAACCGCCATATACATATCAGCACTGCTTTTAACTTTTTCCTCCTGCAATAAAGCATTTATTCGCAAGCCTTCTAAAAAAGAAGTTCACGGCATGTCTGAACGGGACTTCGTAGAAGGAATGAAATTCTACCTGCTGGGAAATTATGCGGATGCGCAAACCCAATTTGAGTCGGCCTACAAAAGAACACCTGATTATTCCGGCATTTGTTATATGCTCGGCAAAATTCATTATCAGAACAACAGTTACGTCCAGGCTCTTCAATATGCCCAGAAAGCGCTCAAACTTGACAGCAAAAATCCATACAACTACCGACTGCTGTCTCAGATCTATGAAAAGCAGCACAATTATCCCGAAGCCGCCAGGACACTTAAAAAACTTATTACTGAAATTCCTGTAGGAGAAGACTACTATTTTGAGCTTGTCGATCTTTATCTTTTCGAGAAAGATTATGATGAAGCACTGAAGCTTTTTAATAAGATGGAGAGCGTTTTCGGAAAATCCGCGGAGCTCTGCTACAAAAAGCAGCAGATCTACATTCAAATGTCCAAGCTTGACCTGGCTATTGCCGAAGGGGAATCTCTGATCAATACTTTTCCTGACGAGGTCGAATACAAGATAAGGCAGGCAGAAATACTTTTTACCAACAATAAAACTGACGAAGCCTTAAAACTGATACAACAGGTGATCAAGGATAACCCCGAAAATCCTTACGCACATTACATACTTTCCAGCATTTATAAATCGCAGAAGGAATATTCAAAGGCGAATGAGGAGCTGGAATATGTTTTTAAAAATCCGGATATGGATCTCGATATAAAGCTTGATCTGTTACAGAACATGCTGAAGTCTCCCTCTGAAGATGACAAGAAAAGCGCTGTCAGGTTAGCCGAATACATGCTACAGGCACACCCCCGTGAAGCAAACGCTTACTCTTCATATGGTGATATACTTCTGATGCAGGGCAATAAAGAACTTGCTCTTACCCAATATCTACAGGCTAAAAAGCTTAACAATAATAATTTCGGTTTGTGGACACAGATCATCACCCTTGACATTGAATTAAATAAAACAGACAGCCTCGTTCGGCACTCCGGGCAGGCACTTGAATTGTTTCCTAACCAGGCTGTGCTATGGCTCTATAATGGAACCGGATATTATCAGCAAAAAAAATATGCCAGGTCCATAGAATCTTATGAGGAGGGCAAAAAATTAAGTGCGGCCAACCCTGAACTTTTACTTGAGTTTAATCTCCGTCTTGCCGATGCCTATAACGAAACAAAAGAATATAAAAAATCAGACGAGGCATTTGATGCCGCATTAAAAGAAGATCCGGCAAATGAACATGCATTGAATAACTACAGTTATTTTCTTTCTCTCCGCAACGAAAAACTTGAGCTGGCCAAAGAGATGTCGGGAAAACTGATCAAAAAATCACCAGACCCTTCTTATTTGGATACCTACGCCTGGGTATTGTATAAGCTAAAAGAATATCCGGAAGCAAAGAAGTACCTGGAAATGGCGCTTAAAAGCAATAACGGAACAATCATAGAACATTATGGTGATGTACTATACAAGTTGGGGCAAACAGAGCAAGCTGTGGAACAATGGAAAAAAGCAAAAGCCCTGGGGGAAGCCTCTGAGCTGATAGACAAAAAAATCGCTGACAAGAAATTATATGAATAAGTTTTTTACACTTGCGGCATTTTTTATTATTTGTCTTACCCTTTCCTGCCACAGACCAAAGCTCAAAGTTCCGGCTCCGAGTGCAGGAAGAGAGGAAATTGAGAAATTCATTGTCAAAGAAATCAACTTCAGGTATTTCAGCTCAAAAGCGAAAATTAATTTTAAGGATGAGAAAGAAGATATAAATGCTTCCGTACACATCAGGATAAAGAAAGACAGCATTATCTGGTTGTCTATCACTCCTGGTCTTGGCATTGAGGCTTTACGGGTATTGATTCGTCCTGACTCTATTTTTATGCTGAATAAAATTAAAGATCCAAATGCTTATTCAGCATACGGTTTTAATTTTCTGAATAAGCAATTCAATATTGATCTGACATTTCAGAACCTCCAGGCCATGATCCTCGGCAACCTCCCGATTCCAAAAAGTTATGATGATATGCTTACGAAGAATGAAACTTCCGCCGAATTTATTCTTCAGCAAAAAACTCCTGGCATCGGTATTAAAAACCATGTAGAAATAGCTACCATGAAATTGCGGAAATTGGAAATGAATCAGACAGGCACGCAGAACAAATTAAACATAGAATATTTTAATTTTGCACCGCTGGATACTGTTTCATTTCCCTATGGAAATCTGATTTCAATCGACATCTATAAAAATCAGGTGGCAAAAAATACTACCATTACGATCAGTCATAATAAAACCGAGATTTCTGATAAAGAGCTTAATTTCCCTTTCAATGTCCCTAAAAGATATGAGAAAAGGTAAGCTCCTAAGCCTGCTGATTTTTCTGACCTGTCTTCCATCGATTGTCTTTGCGCAAAAAAACAAAGGACAACTGGAGAGAGAAAGGCTGGAAAACATAAAGAAGATCAAAGAAACCGAACAGATCATCCAGGAAACCAAAAGAAAGAAAGAGGCCACCCTCGGCCAGCTTACCGCACTCAGCCGACAGATTGAGGCGCGTAAAGATCTTATCTCTTCCATTGAAAAAGAAGTGGAATATTTGGATGAAGAGATTACAGAACTTGAACAGATCATCGCTTCATTGGAGCAAGACCTCATAGACCTGAAAGCGGAATATGCAAGGATGGTATATGCAGCTTCCAAGCTTAATTCACATTATGATAAGCTCACCTTTATTTTCGCCGCCGAAAATTTTAATCAGATGGTGATGAGAGTCAAATATTTCAAACAATATGCTCAGACCAGGCAACATCAGGTTGAACAAATTGAAAAAGTTAAATCGTCTCTTGAATCACAGAAGAAAAGTTTAGCCCGGAAAAAGTCAGAAAAAAATAATCTGATTACCGCCAAAATCATCGAAACCAAAAGTCTGAACCATGTAAAAACCGAAAAGAACCAGATAGTAAAAGAGCTTAGCAATAAAGAAAAAGATTTGCTTCGTGATCTGGAAGCCAGCAAAAAATCTATACGCAAACTCGACAAGCTGATTGCTGACCTGGTGAAGAAAGAAATAGAAAAAATGAAAGCCAAGGCCGCGCTGGAAAATAAAACCGGAAACACTGCTTCATTGCGCATGACACCCGAAGCTGAATTGCTTTCCAACAGTTTTGCGGGCAATGCATCCAAACTCCCATGGCCGGTGACGCATGGCACCATCTCTCAGAAATTTGGCAGGCAGCCCCACCCCATCCTGACCAATGTAGAAATAGACAATCTTGGAATTAATATACTCACCCTGAAAAGTGAAACGGTGAGATCTGTTTTTCAGGGCAAAGTGGTTACTGTGGCTGAAGTACCGGGCATGAACAAGGTGGTCATGATCCAGCATGGAGAATTTTTTACCGTCTATGCCAGGCTCAGGTCAGTTTCGGTGGAGGTAGGTGAAGAAGTCACCGCCAAAGAATCAATAGGGGAAGTCTATACCGACAAGAATGATGTCTCCGAATTGCAATTTCAGATCTGGAAAAACAGCGTGAAGCAGGATCCGGAGAAGTGGCTTTTTATGAAATAATAGTTAGTGGTGGGTATAGAGTATTGAGGAAGCAAATTAATCTATCAACTTTTCGATTTTAATAACCCCAAGCACTGACAGAATCCAATAATTACAGTCCCTCTGCACACTACACAATGCACTCAGCACTCTAACCCAAAAAATTAGCGTAACCCGAAAATTTTCGCTATATTTGCACTGCAAAAAGTGGGTTTTTGCAGTGATTTCACATTTAAAATCATAAAAACATGTTACATTCAATATTATTATTTCTTGGCGGTATGGGAGTTCCCGAACTTCTGGTCATTTTTGGTATTATCATCCTTCTTTTCGGAGCTAAAAAAATCCCTGATCTTGCGAGAGGTTTAGGAAAAGGCATCCGTGAATTTAAAGATGCATCCAGAGAGATCAAGAGTGAAATAGAAAAAGGATCCTCCAAAGAAGACAAAGTATAATCGCCTTGAAATCTTATAATTCTTTAAATGACATCAGGGATGATATTTCCAACGGCCTTGTTTCATGTAAAAAATTAACGGAACACTATCTTTCCAACATTAAAAAGAAAGCACATCTCAACGCTTTCCTGGAAACATTTGAAGAAGAAGCTCTTCGTAAAGCAGAAGAAGTAGATGCGAAGATTGCCGCAGGCACAGCCGGAAGGCTTGCAGGTATGGTAGTTGGCTTAAAAGATGTTCTTTGCTACAAAAATCATTCGCTTCAGGCCTCCAGCAAAATACTGGATGGATTTAAATCCCAATTCACAGGCAGCGCGGTACAACGCTTAATTAATGAAGACGCAATTATCATCGGCAGACAAAACTGTGATGAATTTGCGATGGGATCCTCCAATGAAAACTCGGCTTTCGGAAATACGTTAAATGAAATAGATAATACCCGCGTTCCTGGTGGTTCATCAGGAGGTTCAGCGGTAGCAGTACAGGCTGATTTATGCCTTGCATCCCTTGGGTCAGATACAGGTGGTTCGGTAAGACAACCCGCGGCTTTCTGCGGAATTATCGGTTTAAAACCAACCTATTCCCGTATCTCCCGCTATGGCTTAATAGCTTATGCTTCTTCCTTTGATACGATAGGAATTATCACAAAAAGTATTGAAGATGCTGCTCTGCTGCTGGAAGTAATTTCAGGTTCTGACGAATTCGACAGCACCGTATCCCGCAAGAAGGTCCCTGCATATTCAAAAAATCTTTCTTTCAATAAAAAGGTCAGGATTGGCTATCTGGCTGAATCTTTAGAGAGCGAAGGGGTGAATAAAGAAATTCGTGAAAACACTAAACGGGTTTTAGACGTTCTTAAAAAAGAGGGTCATGAAATAGAGCCCGTAAAGTTTCCATTGATGGATTACATCTTACCGACATATTATATTCTTACAACTGCTGAAGCAAGTTCGAACCTTTCCAGATTCGATGGTGTTAAATACGGATATAGAAGTAAAAATACTAAAGACCTTGAATCAATGTATAAAAAAACCAGGTCTGAAGGTTTCGGTGAAGAAGTTAAGAAGAGAATAGTCCTTGGAACTTTCGTATTGAGTGCAAGCTACTATGATGCTTACTATACTAAAGCGCAAAAAGTAAGGAGACTGATTAAAGAAGAAACGGAAAAAATAATGTCTGATTTCGACTTTCTGATCATACCAACAACTCCTGACACAGCGTTTAAGATAGGAGAAAAAAAATCTGATCCTCTGGCCATGTACCTGGCAGATTTATTTACGGTACAAGCAAATTTATCGGGTATCCCTGCTATATCAATTCCTATTGGAAAAGACAGTCAGGGGCTGCCAATTGGAGTTCAGGTTATGACAAAGGCATTTGGAGAAGAAAATTTACTCGCCTTTTCCAGATACCTGTTAAGCAAAAACTAGCTATGAAGAAGAAAAAATATACTTGGGGAATCGTAGCGGCGGCGCTGACTATCAGTTTACAGTTATTCAGTGTGTCATTTACTTTCAGTCAGACACAGGCTCAGGAAGACAGCCTTATCCGCATGGAAGAAAATATAGTTGACAATCCGGTTCTTGAAATTCCGGAAGTTGCTATTTTAAAGCCTGCTCATATTCCGGATGTACCGGATGAGCTGATCGCAGATCGCTTGTCCTGCCTTGAAAAAGAGATCAAGCTCACCTACAA